>NZ_POYR01000140.1:0-50769 GCF_002912425.1 Campylobacter concisus | reverse complement strand
GGATTATATTATGACTTTGCTTTTTGGGTTATTAAGGGTAAATTTAATGTGATTTATAAAAGAGAAAAGCCCTAAAATAGGGCTTATTTTTACATTTTGTCTTTTGTGACGATTAGAAGCATTTTGAATTTGTCTTTCACTTTTAGGCCGTGTGGGATCTTGCCTGGAAGCACGATACTATCGCCTTTTACTAGATGAAAACTCTCATCAGCTATCTTTAAATCAAGCTCGCCATCAAGCGCGATAAGTAGCGCATCGCCTGGTGCTGCGTGGGTTGAGAGCTCTTGGTCTTTGTCAAAACTAAGCAGCGACATCGAGCCATTTTCGTTTTTGACAAGCGTTTTGCTAACTATCTTGCCACTCTCGTAACTAACGGCATCTGCGAGGCTAAAAACACTCGCTTTGTCTAAATGATCTATCATAACATTCTCCTTAAAATCTATTAGTAAATATTTTGTTTTCTTTGTAAATTTGAGCTTTCGCCAAGTTTTTGCCTCGATAAGGCAGGCTTCGTCGCGTCCAAGCCTCATTTGCTTTTCGCCATACTCAAGCTGCGCTTCGCCGTCAATGACGAAGGCAAGGCTGTCTATAAAAAGCATCTCGTGATCAAGCTCCTCGCCCTCGTCAAACGCGTATATATCGATGCTTGCGTTTTTGTTTTGAAAGAGCCTTTTGCTAACGACGCTTTTTTCAACTATCTTTGTGTCTTTATCGAGATTATAAATTTGACTCATTTTTTATCCTTTTTTTGTGAAGGATTATAATGCAAGTTTTGATAACAGTTCTTAACATATGTTAAGGAATTTGACTATTTTAGTCCTTTTTTTAGCTTTCTTATCAAAAATCTAGCAGGATGAAGCTCATGAAATAGTGATCTTTCTATGCAAAGTGGGCGAGCAAGCACAAGATCTATTATCAAATTTGCTCCAAGTACCGCCGTGCCAAGGCCACGTGATCCGTGAGCAAAATTTACAAAGAGATTTTTTTCGTAGCTTGCTTTTGGATTGTTATCTTTATTTTTGCTCCAAAATAGCCCCTTGTAGTTTTGCTTATAAAACGCCTCATCGTGCAAGGCGCCAATTATCGGAAACCTATCTCCGCTATAACTTCTATATCCCACACGTGAGCCGATGATGGTTGCTTCTCTGGTGTCAAAAAACTCGCTCACGTCGCTTAAATTTTTAGCATTATCCTCAGCTTTAGGCGTATCGCAAATTTCATTTCTAGCGTAGGTTGCGCCGATGACTTGCACGCCTTTTACGGCTGGGCAGATGTAGCCTTTTGCGCTTAGTGGTAGCTCATTTTTTAGCACTGGTTTTAGGTGCGTGACTTGACCTCTGACGCTACTTATTTGCATGTCGTAGCCTTTAAAAATTTCACTACTCTTGCTGCCTGTGCAAAAGATCAAGATATCAGCCTCAAAGCTTTTTTTATTTTTAAATTTAACGCTTATTTTGCCATTTTTCAGGTGCGCCCTGCTCTCGTACTCGTGGTTAAATAAAATTTCAAATTTGCTTGAGAGAAATTTGCAAATTTCTCTTGGCCTAGCGTATGCTGCCTCTTTTATAAATATCCCAGGATATGGCTTTAAACTCTCATCAAATTTAAAAATATCCTCCGCATTTTTATCTTGCCATGAGGCATATCGCTTGACAAGCTCATCATCAAACGCATAGTCGATGCAGCCATTAAATTTGATGAGGCTTTTTGGCAAATTTGCCTTGTAAAATTTCACTGCTTGCAAAAAGGCATTTATATGCATGCGGCCTAAATTTACCCCAGGCTTCGTAACTAGCGGCATCAAGGCGCCGCAGTGGTTGCCTGAGCCATTTGTCGCAACCTCGCTCTTTGCCTCGGCGATCACCACTTTAAAGCCACTTTTGGCTAGCTCGCTGGCTGTTGCAAGCCCAGCCACTCCTGCTCCTATCACAAGCGCAGTTTTGCCATTTACACTGCCAACAGGCTCGCATCTAGCAAACCAAGCGTCCTTTAAATTTTCATCCTTTTTCTCTAGCACGGCGCTACTCATCTGGCGTTTTCTAGCGTAGCCCTCTTTTAGGCTCAGCAAAAAGCCAGCATTTTTTAGCCCATCTTTTACTATTTTTGCGCACGAGTAGGTTCTAGCTATCGTGCCAACCCTGCTTAGCCTTGCTATCTGCTTAAAGAGCTCCTCGCTCCAGATCGAGCCATTTTTGCTTGGGGCAAAGCCGTCTAAAAACCAGATATCAGCGCTAAAATCAAGCTCAGACAAAATTTGCTCTGCCTCGCCGTAGCAAAGATCAAGGATGACATTTGGGGTGAAATTTATGCGGTGTATGCCTGAGATTAACGGCGGATAGAGTGAAACTAGCTTTTTAGCATAAGTTTTAAAAATGCCTAAATTTTCATAAATTTTTAAAAGATCTTCTTTTTTAATAGGACTTTTTTCGATGCTAACAAAGTGAAGCTTTTTGAGGCTAGCTTTAAATTTCTTACAAAGTGTAAAGAAATTTAGCCCAGCGCCAAAGCCGGTCTCAGCGACTATAAAGCTATCTTTGCTCTGCCAAATTTCATCAAGTGCGCTCGCAAAGACAAATTCGCTCTCAAGCCAGGGTTTTTCGGTATTAAAATAGATATCGCCAAACTCTTCGTTAAATGGAATTTGCCCTTTAAAGCTTAAATTTGCATTTTTCATCTATTTTTTGCAAAATATCCATCTATGCCGTTTGCGATGCCGTTTGCAAGGGCTTTTTGATAGGCCTCGTTAAATAGTTTTTCGCCCTCGACTGGATGTGTGATGTAGCCGATTTCTACAAGAACCGCTGGCATAAGAGCGCCCACGAGTACCCAAAATGGCGCCTCTCTCACGCTGCCGTCGCTGGCTGCATAAACCTTTCTAGCGCTTGCTAAAATGTCCTTTTGGATGTCGATACCAAGCTTGTTTGAAGCGATGATCTTCTCGCGGTTTAGCACGTTTAGAAACGTTTGCTGCGAAAAGTAGTTCATCTCTTCGATGTCTGATTTATTTTCAAGCGCGGCTGCGTTTTTGCTGCGCTCGCTTCTTGCAGGCGATAAGAAAAATGTCTCGATGCCGTGCATGCTCTTTGCTTTGGCAGCGTTTGGAGCGGCGTTTGCGTGGATGGAGACGAAAAGATCAGCCATCTTGTCGTTTGCAAATTTAGTTCTTGATCTTAAATTTATAAAAACGTCAGTTGATCTAGTGAAATATACCTTGTAGCCGCGAGCTTTTAGTATCTCGCCAAGCTTTTTGGCTACACCCAAAACGGCTGTTTTTTCTTGCAGTTTGCCATCTACCGCGCCTGGGTCTGTGCCACCATGACCTGGGTCGATGACGATCGTTTTGTTGCGTGAAAATTTACCCGCCGCAACTGGAGGCAAAGGCTCTTCTACTGGCTCGCTTTGTGCTGGCTCAGACTTTAAATTTGGCTCTACCTCGCTTTGTGCTGGCTTTTCATTTTTATTTTTAAGCTTATGAAGTGGCGCTCTTACATTTTCATTTGAGATGAAATTTTGAGCGCTTATTATTAGCAAGTCCCCAGTTGCATTTGCCTTTATCGTCTTTTGCACCTTGTCAGAAAAGATGATCCTAACGGTGTTTTTATCATACTGCGAGATGTGGATGTAGTCTGAGATGAAATTTTTATAAGTTAGTGGGTTGCCATTTAGCCTGCCGTCAATGTCCATGATATTTTTGTAGGCATTTTGCTGTTTGGCAAACGATGTTTTTAGCCTTGCGGTATCTAGCTTTGTGTTAAATTTAAGCACCAAGGTGTCATTTACTTTTGTGGCACTTAGTAGCGTTAAAGCTGGCGAAACCGCTGGCGCGCTAGCACCTTTTACGCCATTTATCGCATTTAGATCTCTTATATATGCGCTTGAGTCAAAGCCAAGCGCCTTTGAGCTTGTTATTAGCCTAGTAAGTGCTTGTTTTTTGGTGTTTTTATCGTTTTTAATGATCGCATCTACGTAGATATTTTTTATATCGTTGTGAAGCTTTATCTTAACACTTCTATTTAGGCCCATAAAATTTCTATCAAATTTGGCAAATGTCTCCGAATTTGTCGCCGCAAAAAGAAAACTAAATGCTAGAAAAAGAGAGATTAAAACCCGTTTCATTCACCATGTACCAGCTTATGCATTAGCTCTTTTACGCTTATTAGCTCTTTTAGTTTGTAGCCATTTGCTCCAGTGAAAAATAGCCCGCTCTCTTTTTTGCCGCTATATGCGTCAAATAGCCTATCCGCGATGCAATACCCAACTTGCTTTGCCTCTTTGCCTCTTTGGCAAGGGCTCACGCAGTTGCTTATGCACTGGATCTTTGGACCCATTCTTTTATCGACTAAATTTATCAAATTTGTTCTTATTCCGCGAGCTGGATAGCCAACTGGGCTCTTTATAAGCTCGATGTCTTTCTCTTCAGCCGCTAGCAAAACCTCTTTAAAGCCGATGTCTGCATCGCACTCGTGAGTACCGATGAAGCGTGTGCCCATCTGAACGCCGTCTGCGCCTAGCGATATCGCCTTTTCGATGTCGTTTTTATCCCAAATTCCACCAGCTGCGATGAGCGGAAAGTCACCCCACTCTTTGATCTCGGCTTTTACCTGCGGAATGAGGTTAAATAGTGAAAACTCAGGATCAAGGCACTGCTCGTATGTAAAGCCTTGATGTCCGCCACTTAGCGGTCCTTCAAGCACGACAGCATCCGGCAAGCGCTCATATCTTTGTAGCCAGCGCTTACAGATGATCTTTAGTGCTTTTGCGCTCGAGACGATCGGCACAAGTGCTATCTCTTTAAAATTTTGTGTAAATTCGGGTAAATTTGTAGGCAGACCTGCACCTGAGACGATGATGTTTATACCAGCCTCGCAAGCGTCTTTAACCACCCTTGCGTAGTCGTTTGCAGCATACATTATATTTACGCCAAGTGGCAAGTCGCCACAAATTTTACGTGCATTTTCTATGACAGCTCGAAGGCCTCTTGTAGAGTAGAAATTTTCACTTCCAAAAGGCTTTGCATTTAGCTCTTTATCTATAAATTTGCGGTTTTCATAGTAGCCTGTGCCAACTGAGCTAATTATGCCAAGACCGCCTTCTAAGCTCACATTGCCAGCTAGTTTGTCCCAGCTTATGCCAAGCCCCATACCGCCTTGAAATATCGGGTATTTTATCTCGTATTTACCTATTTTTAACGGCTTTAACTCCATTTATTCAACCTTTATCTTCGCAAATTTACGCTTTCCAACCTGCAAGATATACTCGCCTGCTCCTAATTTTAACTGCTCATCACTAATTTTTTCTTGATTGATGCTAACTGCGTTTGCTTTTATATCTCGCCTTGCTTGAGAATTTGACTCACTTAGCCCACACTGAGATAAGGCTTCAACTATCCAAATCGGTGCCTTTAAGCTAAATTCTTTCATATCAGTTGGGAGCTGATTTTGAGAGTGCACGCTGTTAAATTCAGCCATAGCAGCCTTTGCCGCCTCCTCGCCGTGATACCTCGCTGTTATCTCATAAGCAAGATCCTCTTTTGCCTTTTTTGGATGATATTTGCCACTATTTACATCATTCATCAGCTCTTCTATCTCGCCAAGATTTTTTGTGCTTAGTAGCTCATACCAGCGCCACATAAGCTCATCACTTATGCTAAGCGTTTTTGCAAACATATCATTTGCATTTTCAGTTACGCCGATGTAGTTGCCAAGGCTCTTGCTCATCTTATTTACGCCATCAAGCCCCTCAAGAAGTGGCATCATGATGACGGCTTGCTCTTTGCCGATATTATATGTTCGCTGCAAGGTTCTGCCCATTAGAAGGTTAAATTTCTGATCCGTACCGCCCATTTCGATGTCACACTTCATAGCAACGCTATCATATCCTTGAAGAAGCGGATACATAAACTCAGAGATTGATATAGGATTGCCTGCTTTTATCCTCTTTTCAAAGTCATCTCGCTCTAGCATTCTAGCCACTGAAAATGTGCTAGTTAGCTCAATTATCCCAGCAGCGCCAAGCTCATTTGACCATTTTGAGTTAAACATTATCACAGTTTTTTTAGGATCTAAAATTTTAAAAACTTGTTCTTCATAGGTTTTGGCATTTTTTAAAACGGTCTCTTGATCTAGTTTTTTTCTAGTGGCTGACTTGCCTGTTGGATCGCCTATTTGAGCGGTAAAATCTCCTATCAAAAACTGCACTATCGCACCGTGCTTTTGAAGCAAAGCCATCTTGTTTAAAACGACTGTGTGACCTAGGTGAAGGTCTGGAGCTGTTGGGTCAAAGCCTGCTTTTACGTAGAAATTTTCGCCTTTTTCATAATAATTTTTAACCAAATTTTCAACTCTCTCAGCATCGATCATCTCGGCAACGCCGCGGTTTATCTCTTGTAAAATATCGTCTATATCTTGAACCATTTTTCTCTCCTAATTATGATATGGGTCGCTTTGCGAAACAAAATCAATAATCTTATATCTATCTTTGATCTTCTCTTTGATCTCGTTTGCATCGATGTTTTCTGCTATTTCGACGCTTATTTCAAACGTATCTCCGCTAAGATCATTTGCTTCGTTTAGCGAGATTGTAGCTAAATTTATATCAAGTCTAGCAAGATATGTTAAAAATTCAGCCAACGCACCTTTTCTGTTTTCTAAATTTAATAAAATTTTATACCTATGTGGGGCATTTCTCGTCCATTTGACAAAGATGATCTCATCGCCTTTATCCATTAGCTTGCCAGCGCGCTCACAAAGCTTGTGATGCACTGTCACAGTGTGACCATTTTTAAAGCCCACTATGCTATCGCCCCTTTTTGGATTGCAACAATAATCAAACTCAACATTTGAAATTTTGTGATTTGAGTAGATCACTATGTTTTCAAATTTCTGCTTTTTGATCTGGTATTTGTCGCCCAAAGAGATCATAAAAGGGCGCTCTTTTCTGATGTATTTTTTAAGCATATTTGCCACTTCTTGCAGATACTCACTATCAGTTGCCGCGCGAAATACCTTTTTGCCTAAATTTTCGCTCTCTACCCACTCTAAAATTCTATCTTTTGAGACGTTAAATACTGATTTTAAGATATCTATCGCCATTTTGTAGTTTATATCTCTTATCTTTTGCTTACAAAATGACCTTATCGTCGCCTTTGCCTTGCCTGTTCGCACGCTATTTATCCACGAACAGCGAAATTTAGCCTCTTCGCCAGTTACTATCCTAACGATGTCGCCATTTTTTAGCTCCGTTAGAAGCGGCATCCTAACGCGGTTTATATAAGCTTCTTTTGCGTAAAGTCCGATCTCCGAGTGAATCTCATAAGCATAATCAAGCGCCGTAGCACCACGTGGCAGAGTAAAGACCTCGCCCTTTGGAGAATAAACTGCGATATCTTCGATATAAAGGCTATCTTTTGCGTATTCATATAGCTCTTCAACGTTGCTCTCGTTCTCGCTATTTTGCATGCTGATGTCATTTAGCCAGTCAAGCTTTGGATTTAAGAGGCTGCCCTCGCCATTTTTATATTTCCAGTGAGCAGCGACACCGTATTCAGCGGTTTTGTGCATATCATAAGTGCGAACTTGCGCCTCAAATATGCTTTTGTTATCAAAAATGGTTGTGTGTATCGTTTGATAGCCATTTTGCTTTGGAAGCGCGATATAGTCTTTAAATCTTGAAATAAGGGGGTTAAAATTTATATGCAAATTTCCAAGTGCAAGGTAGCAATCAAGCGGCTTTTGCACGATGATCCTAATGGCAAGCAAGTCAAGCACCTCTTCGATAGAAATGCCCTTTCTTTGCATCTTTAGATAGATCGAGTAGTAGTGTTTTATACGTTTTTGTATCTCAAAAGTGCCCTCGATAAAGCCATTTTCAAGCAAAATTTGACTTACCTTTTCGTGAAAAGCATTTAGTTTTAGGCTAAGTTGCTGCTTGTTTTTGTTTAGGTAGCTATCGATCTTTGCGTATTCTTCTGGCATCGCATACTTAAAGCTTAAATCTTCAAGTATGTTTTTGATCGATGAAATTCCCAGTCTATGAGCGATCGGAGCATAGACCATAAGTGTCTCTTCGGCTATGCGTTTTTGCTTTTCAGGCCTTAGCGCTTCAAGGGTTAGCATGTTGTGAAGTCTGTCACAAAGCTTTACGACAAGGACTCTGACATCTTCTATGGAGATTAAGAGCATCTTTCTAAAAGTTAGCGCCGAGCTTGCAAGTTTTTCATTGCTATCTGAGCTTGCGAGCTTATTTTCTCTAATGGCAACTATCTTTGTAAGCCCCTCAACCAGCTTTGCAACCTCATCGCCAAATTCAGCCTGAAGCTCACCTAGCGTTACGTCGGTATCTTCGACCACGTCATGAAGAAGTGCAGCTATGACCATGCTCTCATCGCCGCCCATATTTGCTACGATAGAGGCTACTAAGATGGGGTGGATGGCGTATGGTTCGCCACTTTTGCGGTATTGTCCAGCGTGAGATGTGACGCAGCTATCTACGGCTTTGTCTAAAATTTCACTTCTCTCACAAAGAGAAAAGAGCAGTTTTATCGCTTCTGAAACGTTTTTGCAAGCTAAAATTTGCTCTATCAACTGCTCTAAAAAAAGACTATTTTCCTTCAACTATTGCCTCTAAGCCTATTTTGCCCTCAGCCACTTCAAGTAGTGCGATGTCGGCAAATTTCATCTTTGAAGTATCAGCATCAACTAAAGCTATGGCGCCATTTGCTAGCGCTTCTGCACGCTTTGCAACGATAAGTGAAAGCTTATATCTATCATCTCCTACTTGTTTTAGCGCTCTTGCTGTGATTTGTTCTGTTCTCATTTTTATCCTTTTTGAAATTTATTTTACAACTGAGTATAGGGCTGCTTCTTCTTCATTTATTATTTTTAATAAATTTCCAGCCTTAAACATATTACAAACTAAGATCGGCAGTGCGTTATCTTTTGCTAAAGCTATGGCAGTGTCGTCCATAACCTTGATATCATCGCTCATCGCCTTTTCGTAGTTTAGTGATTTTAGAAGTTTTGCATCTTTGAATTTTTTAGGATCTTTGTCATAAACGCCATCAACTTTTGTCGCTTTTATGATCATATCTGAGCCGATCTCGATAGCTCTTAGCGTGGCTGCGGTGTCTGTTGTGAAGAATGGATTGCCCGTGCCTGCTGCAAAGATAACAACTCTGCCCTTTTCTAAATGGCGCTGCGCACGTCCCACGATAAATGTCTCACAGATCGCTTCCATCTTGATCGCGCTTTGCACTCTTACTTCAAGCCCGCTTCGCTCTAAAGCTTCACGCATCGCGATCGAGTTGATGACAGTTGCTAGCATGCCCATGTGATCGCCACTTGTTCGCTTGATGATACCATCTTTTGCAGCGCTCACACCGCGCACTATGTTGCCACCGCCAATTACGATGCCAACTTCTATCCCATTGTCGATGAGCTCTTTTATCTCGCTTGCTATAAATTTAAGCACAGCTGTGTCTATACCAAAACCATTTTCTCCAGCCAAGGCCTCGCCTGAAAATTTGACCAATACGCGTTTTCTCTTACTCATTGTCATGCTCCTTGAAATTCACGCATTTTAGCCAAAAAGGCTTTAAATTTAGCTAATAACGCTTACAAAGTGACTATTTTGAGATCATTTCAAGCGGGTCGATATGGTAGTTTCTTTGCGTTACCTCAAAGGTTAGATCGTTTCTAACTCGGCCTATGACATAGCCTTTTTGCACGACTGAGCCTACTTTTACAGTTGGCGCGATCTGGCTTAGGTGGGCGTAGATCGTGTGGATGCCGTTTTCGTTTTCGATGATGACGACATTTTCAAGCATCGGAGTTGCTTTTGCAAAGACGACCTTGCCGTTTAAAACGCTTTTAACCTTCGCATCTGGCGTGCTTGAGCGAAGTATGACTGACTCGTTGAAAATTTTGATGTTATATATTGGATCGACGTAATTGCCAAATTTTTGCTTTACAGAGTAGCTATCAAGCGGAGCGATCGTCCTTGCACCTGAGTATCTCTTAACAGAGCTTGTCTGATAGCCTCCGCCCATTGGCTGGCTCTTTTCGCCCTTTTTGCCACCTTTGCTAGCTGCTCTTTCTTGCTTTTCTCTGGCAGCTCTAGCTGCTTCATCCTCTTGCTTTTGCATGATGGCAAGCTGCTCAAGCGTCTTTCTTAGCTCGTCTTGTTGGGCTTGAAGCTTGGCTAGCTTTTTGCTGTAAATTTCTTTATCACGTTTTAGCCCGTTTATTGTATTTTTCTGAGTGCTCTCTAGGCTTTGTAGATCATTTTGCTTGCGTCTATAGTTTTTTATGCTTGAGTTTATCTCATTTATCTTGCTTGATTTATTTTTTATCTTTTCTATCGTATCTTCGTAGTTCTGGCTAAGCCTTTTAAAGTCCTCTTTAGCTATGGCATTTAGCTTGGTTAAAATTTGCGACGAGATGATGCTCTCTTCGCTTTGTTTGCCCTCACTTGCTGACATCATGAGATCAAATGAAAGGTCTTCTGCGATGATCCTTATCATATTTTGCTCTAGCTCTTTTTGGGTGCGCTCTAGCTCTTTGTTTTGCTTTGTTAGATCATCAAGCTCAAGAAGCGCTTTTGAAGCATTTGTCTCAAGAACTGAAATTTGACCTTTTAAATTTGTGATATCGCCGCTTATGCCGCGAAGTTTTTTCTCGCCATTTACGATATCGCCAGCCAAGTCATCAAGCTTTTTACTAAGCTGCTCGCTCATCGCCTGCGTCGATCTTAGCGAGTTTTTGGAGTCTTTTATCTTCTCTTTAGTATTTGATGCAAAAGCTAGACTAAATGCTAGCAAAAGTGTAAAAATTCCTTTTTTCATATCGTGCTTTTTCTAGCCTTGCTCATCACTAAACTAACGGCAAAAATGCTTAAAACCACAGCCACGCCAAATAAGATAAAAATATCTCTTGAAAGATCAAGGCTAGGCAAGACTACATCGATGCTTGCGGCATTTTCTCTAAAAATTTCAATGCTAGGCAAGAAAAAGAAAAACGCGCCAACAACAATGGTCGCAACTATGCTATCAACCATGGCTGATTTATAGAGCATGGCTGATTTTAACCAAAATGGCGCGCCAAAAAGCGTCATGATCTCGATGCGCTCTCTGTGCTCAAATAGCCAAATTTTAGTCTGTTTAAGCATAAGCATAAGCCCAACGACGCAAAGTATCGCCATAAATGCATAAGATATGCTTTTGGCTAAATTTAGCATCTTAAAGACCTTGTCATGGGTCTTTGAAAATGTCTCAACCTTGCTTATACCATCAAATTTCAAAAGCTTTTGCTTTATCTCCTCCATATACTCTGGCGATGGAAATTCGCTTAGTCTTAGCGAGTAAAATTTAGGTAAAGCGTTTTGAAGGATGGATAAATTTTTAGCCGAGATGTCGTTTGATAGGCGGTCGATGATCTTTTGTGGGCTTAGTGGCTCGACACTTGCCAGCGTGCTAACCACTGGCTTTAGCACAGGCTCGCTTAGCTCTTTGTTTGAGACCACCACGATGTTGTAGTCATTTCCCATAAGCCTCTCATACTCTCTTACGATCTTGTCCGCTGTAAGGCTAAACTGCACTGAAAATAAAAGCGCGATTAATGGCAGGATAAATCCAAGGTGGTTTTTAAGCGATCTCATGCACGCCTCCATTTTCTATGACGAAGTGGCGGTATGGGATGCGAAGCGTTGAGGGGATGTGATGCGTCACCACGACGACGCTTGTGCCTAGAAATTCTCTGGCTGATTTTAGAAGTGACCAGATGACGTCGCTTGAGTATTCGTCTAAATTTCCTGTTGGCTCGTCGCATAAGAGCAAATTTGGATTGTGCGCGAGTGCTCTTGCCATGGCAACTCTTTGCTGTTCGCCGCCACTTAGCTCGCGAGGGTATTTATCGGCTTTGTGAAGCATATTTACATGTTTTAAAAGTTTAGCCACCTGCTTTTTGCTCACATTTTGATTGACGCCTTTGATGATGAGTGGCAGCATGACGTTTTTTTCGACATTCCACTCATTTATCAAGCGGTAGTTTTGAAATATAATGCCAACTCGCTGCCTAAGCTCGCAAAGTCTTTTGTCATCGATATCGTCCATTTGCGTCATGCAGACATTTAGCTCGCCAGCTAGAGGCGAAATTTCTCCGTAAAATGACTTTAAAAGCGTGCTCTTTCCGCTTCCACTCTTGCCTGTGATAAAGACAAAGTCATTTGCGTAGATGTCTAAATTTACGCTATTGATCACAACCTCGTTGCGCTCATAAGCTAGGCTTAAATTTCTTGCGCTAATTATCTCTTGCATCAGCCAAATACTCCTTCAAAAGCTCGTGTGCTGCTAAATTTTCACGTATTAAGATCGGTTTTTTTATAAAATATTCGCTTTTCTCATCGCTTATTTTGATGAAACACTGCTCTGGTTTGTTAAACGCTCCAAAGGCGACTTTTAGCAAAATTTCACCCTCATTTATGGTGTAAATTTCTTCAAAATGTAAAAAATAATCCTCTTTTTTTATGATGAAATTTTTGAAATTTTTAATGATATTTTTTACGCTTGTTTTTTCTTTAAAGCTAAAATCCCCAGCCAAAACGCTCTCGCCACTTTCAACCTCACAAGTATAAATAACATCGTAAATGTCCTTATCTTGGCGTCTCCAGCGGTCTTCATACTTGCTTGTTACTTCTAAATTTCTATTTTTAAAAGCTTCTATCTTTGAGTTTGCGGGCTCTAAAAATTTACTCAAACTAAAGTCGCAATACTCCTTGCTATCAGTCCTTAGCTCAAATTTACCGCCAAGCTTTAGTATCCTCTCGCACTCAAGCGCAAACGCCGATGAGACCACGCGTCTATGCTCAGCCTTGTCCCAAGGTACTGGAAAGTGTAAAAATACTCTATCAACCAAATTTGATCCAACTAGCGAGAGCAAAAGCCTTGCGTCGGTATTTATTAGACGCACGTTTTCTAGGGCATTTGCCTTAGCTAGCTTTGCTACTTGCTCAATGCTTGGCTTATAGACCTCTATACCGATAACTAGGGCATTTGGGTTGTTTTTAGCCTGATAGAGCAAGTGTCTGCCAGAGCCAAAGCCGATCTCGATAAAAATCTCTTTAAATTTATCTTTTAGCTCGCAAAATGCTGGCGCAAACTCCTCAAGACTTAAAATTTCACTCACTTTTTTGGTCAAATTTGTCTTTTTTACAGCAAATGCTTGGCTGATGATGCCGTTACAACTTTGCACTTTAAAAAGCTCAAGTGCTTCTTGCAAAAGACCTACTTTAGCAGGCTTTGTAAGCTTTTCTCCTTTTACGACAACGCCGTTTTTGCCGCCTTTTACGACTAGAAAAAAGCTCTCTTCTTCATTTTTTGTATAGATGAGCCTCTCGTTTCGGCCATTTGCTTGCCAAAGAAATTTGATCTTGTCGTTACCAAATGGAAACGAGAGCTCTTTTAAGGACGAAGCGATGAAATTTGGCATTATTTTATGCTAACTTCTGCTTTTGATGACTTATCAGAGGCGATGCCGTACTCATCAACTGCTACGACGCTGTAAGAGTAGCTAGCTCCTTTTTGGACGCTGTCATCTCTAAGCCCAGTATCACTTATACCGCTAAAGACTTTCTCGCTAGCACCGCTTCGATAAACTGTGTATGAGCTAGCTCTATCAACTGCGTTCCAGCTTACATTTACGCCGCTACCATCGTAGCTAGCGCTTATGCTTGGAGTTTTTGGCGCGCCAAGTGTGCTACCAACGATCGGCTCTTCTTGCTTCAAGCTCTCAAGACCGTCTTTATCGACCGCTGTCACTCTATAGTACCTTGTCGCAGCATTTGTGTTTATGAGGTCTTCGTAGGTGTTGCTAGTCGTTTTTGCTAGATATGTGTAAGGCAAAATTTTACTTGTCGTTCTATAAACCTTAAAATAAGCAAAATCCTCAGCCGGCGCGTAATCCCACGTTAAGATGATCTTTTTTGGTGCATTTTTGGTCGCTTGGACATTCGTTACTGATTTAGGGTAACTCCTTTGTTGTGGCGCTTATGTTTTGACTTGGTTTTGAGATGACGCCAGAAGAAGTTTTAACTAAGATCCTATACTCATAAGACCTGCCAGGTTTTACCTCAGTGTCGATATACTCGGCATTTAGTCTGCCATTTACCTCTGCGATCTGGCTAAATTTATTAGCTCCTGCATCGCTTCTTTGGATGATATAGCTTGCTACTGTGCTATCAGGATGTGGTCTCCAGATCACTTTTACGCGGCCTGGAAGTCCTGTGATAGCTTGCGCAAATGGCACAGAGTCAAGTAGTGGCTTAGTTGTCGCAGTTGCGATTGCACCTGGTTGAGAGATGGCGTTGCTTGAGTAGGTTCTCATTTGGTATGAATAAGTCGTCTCTGGGGCTAGGTCGCGATCCACGTAGTGCGTAGCAAAGCGGTCTTTTATGTTTGCAACTAGTTGCATTTTTGAGTTTGCATCGTTTGGATTTGAGCGGTAAAGGTAGTAGCCAACGACGCTCTCATCGGTCACTGGGTTCCACTCGAAGCCAACCTCTGTCATGTCTGAAATAGTTTTTAAGCTTGTAATAGTTGGTAGTGACGTGCTTTGCTGAGTCGGTACGCTAGAGCCGCATCCCGCTAAGAAAGCTACTAAAAATGGTGTCAATATGCGTAGGGCAAATTTTTTCATCAAAAATCTCCTTGGGAATTTTTTTGTAAATTATTTGGTTAAAGTCATCATACGTTTTTGCGGTAAATTCTACCCTTTTGCCAGTTCGCGGATGGATAAAATAGAGCATATAAGCGTGAAGCATAACCCTGCTTATTTTATCGCCTTGGCTCTTAAATCCGTATAAATCATCGCCTAAAATGTGGCGATTTATGCTAGCAAGATGCACTCTTATCTGGTGCGTCCTGCCTGTAAAAAGCTTTGCCGCTATCAAATTTACTCCGCCTTCGCTTAGCAAATTTACGAAGGCACTTTTTGCAAATTTAGCGTCCGCGACGATCGCTTTTTTTAGGCGGTTGTTTGGATTTCTGCCGATTGGCTTGTCGATGATGACGTCCTCTTTTAGCGGTAGGTCGGTGAGCGCTAGATAAATTCGTCCCATGCTCTTATCGCTTAGCTGCTCGCTTAGTTTTGCGTGAGCGAAGTTGTTTTTAGCAACGACGATAGCGCCGCTAGTACCCTTATCTAGGCGGTGGACGATGCCAGCTCTTACGTCGCCGTTTAAATTTGAAAGCATAAAGCCCTTTTTGTTTAGCCACTCAACAAGTGTCGCCTCTTTGACGCTTGGGGCTTGGTGAACGACGATTTGCGGGGGCTTGTTTAGCACTATGAGATCGTCGTCCTCGTAGATGATCGGGATGTCAAAATTTACTTCGTACTCGTTTTGCACCTCTTTTTTTGGGGCAAAATTTACGCAAATTTCATCGTTTTCGCTCAGTAAAAAGCTAGGTTTTGAGACTGGTTTTAAATTTACGCTTACAAGGGAGTCTTTTATCAAATTTAAAGCTTGATTACGTGAAATTTGAAGCTCATGTGCTACTGCAACGTCGAGTCTTGAGCTATTTAAAACATTAAATTTAACCAAAATCAAAGCCTTGTTTGTGATATAATCTAGCCCAAAAATTAAGGTTTGCTTCTTGATAAAACTAGATCGGCGTATTTTAACACATTTTGATTTTATTCAGCCGTTTTTGATCATCCCAATCATAGCCATCTCATACATCCTAGTCTCCGAAGCAAACGACATTTTGGCAAACAAACAGCTTGTGTATTTTGGCATCGGATTTGTCTCATTTTGCATCGCATTTTTACTACCTATTAGACGCATCGACTGGATCATCCCGATGTTTTACTGGGTCTGCATCGTGCTGCTTTTAAGCGTTGATATCTTTGGCGTTAGCAAGCTTGGAGCTAGGCGCTGGCTGGAGATCCCATTCGTTCACTTCACGCTTCAGCCCTCAGAGCTCATGAAGCCAGCCTTTTTGCTGATGCTGGCCTATCTAGTTAAGCAGCGCCCGCCAGAGGTAGATGGATACGGACTAAAAGACTTTTTAAGGCTTAGTTTTTACATACTTTTGCCATTTGCGCTCATCATGAAAGAGCCTGATCTTGGCACCGCGCTCATACTTTTGATAGTTGGCTACACCATCCTTTTTGTCATCGGTGTAAATAAGAAAATTTGGATCTGCATCATCCTTGCCATAGGATTTTCGGCGCCGGTTTTATATGAAAATTTGCATGATTATCAAAAAAAGAGGATCCACGACTTCATCGCAGAAGAGCCAAGCTACCACGTCAAGCAAAGTATCATCGCCATAGGTAGTGGCGGACTAAAGGGCAAGCCAAAGGACGAGGCGACGCAAACGCACTTTAAATTTTTGCCAATCGCCACAAGCGACTTCATCTTTGCCTATAATATCGAGCGTTTTGGCTTTTACGGAGCTCTGCTTTTGCTAGGGCTTTATGGAGCGCTTATAACGCACTTACTTAGCCTAAACTACGGGCTTAAGAATGATTATTTCACGCAGGTGACCGCCACTGGCATAGCCGCACTCATCTTTGTCTACGTGGGGGTAAATGTCTCGATGACGATCGGCTTTGCGCCGGTTGTGGGCGTGCCACTGCCGTTTTTTAGCTACGGTGGAAGCAGCTTTGTCACCTTTATGGTACTTTTTGGGATACTGCAAAATCTGCTAACATTTAGGTTTGATCAGACCTACCGCTCGGTGAAATTTAAATTTTAAAATTTGCGACCACGAACTAAAAATATTTAATTTTTTTACAAAAATATTCAAACGAATTTTAAAATTAGAGCTGGCATATCACGGCTCTAAATTTAGTGGTGAGCTTTGCGAGACCTAAATTTAGTAGTCTGCTAAGGCAAGTGAGTAAGATTTTAAAATTTGTAAAATTGCTTCATCTGATATTGCAAATATCAAACAAATTTTAAAATTTCATGAACGAGTAATTTCGGCTCTAAAATTTGAGTTAAGCTGTAAGCGAAGCCAAATTTTAGTAGTCAATTCTTGCGAGTGAGTGGAATTTTAAAATTTGCAAAGACAGCTTGACTAAATTTGTAAATTTCTTTTTATTCAAAAAAGGGAGACAAGGGGGACTTGAATTACAGTCTGCTTGCAGTTGCGAGCTTGCGAAGCAAAAGAGCTCCCTTCCCCCTTAACAATCCCCTGTCTGCCCGCAGCTACGAGACAAAGTCGAAGTAAAGCCACCGACAACGTTAGAGGTGGCATGCGTCAGTGCTAAAGCACTGCATACATTTAGTTCTAAAAAATTTTATAACAAATTTTAAAATTTGCAAAAGCCGAAATTTACAAAATCAATCCTATTTCTCCCCCTTAAATAAAGAAGCAAAATACTCATCGATATTAACGCCATCTTTTTTCATATCTTTTAGCCTTGCCCTTACGTCGGCGTCTTGCCAAAGAAGTGGTGGTAGCGCAAACATCACCTTATCAAGGCTAAAATTTCTCACATCATCGCGCCAGCCATCCCAGCGGTAAAGCTCGTAAAATTTAGATATATCACCACTTAGCACCCAGTATAAAAACTGCGAGTAGCCAAGCTGTGTATCTTCCCATTTGCCGCTGTCTGGTGCGTAGTAAAAGACGTTGCCAGCTTTACCACCAAAGGCGCCGCCATTTACCGAGAAAAATCCGCCCAAAACATCGTCTGCCACGAGCAAATAGCCAGGCATCTGTCCTGCTTCGCTAAAGCTTTTGCCAAGGTTAAAGCTGTAAATTCCCCGCTTCATCTGCTCGCATCCTGAGCCAAGCAGGCGCAACCAACCGTCATCTATCACTATGCCGCCGCATCCATAAACAAGCGCTCCCATCGGCGAGCGAGTGGTGACTTGAAGCCCTAAAAGCTCACTTTGCGCCATGCTCTCATCACGAGGCAAAATTTCAAAGTCGTTTTTAGCCTCTTTTAGCCACTCTTCGATCAGCGCCCAGCCTGGCTCATTTGTGTCTATAAGCTCATCTAAAGCTCTCATTTTCTGTCCTTTTTATCAAATTTGGTGAAATTTAAAAGAAGAATTTGGCGAGTCGCCCCGCCAAATTTATATCAGTATGTTATTTTGCGTCCCAAGCTAGGATAGTGTTGCCCTCGGCATCGGTAGCCACGTCGCCCATGCCCATGATGTTGTAGCCGCAGTCTACGTAATGAACCTCGCCTGTTACGCCGCTAGCTAGGTCGCTAAGCAGGTACATAGCGCTGTTGCCGACATCTTCAGTGGTGACGTTGCGTTTTAGCGGGCTATTTACTTCATTGTAGCGCAAGATCATTCTAAAATCGCCTATTCCGCTTGCAGCAAGCGTTTTAATTGGGCCTGCGCTGATCGCATTTACGCGGATGTTTTTAGCGCCAAGGTCGTGTGCTAGGTAGCGAACTGAGCTTTCAAGTGCTGCTTTGGCAACGCCCATGACGTTGTAGTGTGGCACAAATTTTGGTCCGCCAAGGTATGTAAGAGTTAGCACCGAGCCGCCCTCTTTTAGCACCGGTAGGACCGCGCGAGTAAGGCTTAGTAGCGAATAAACGCTAGTGCCCATCGCTATGTCAAATGCCTCTTTTGTGGTATTTACAAACTCGCCCTCAAGCGCCTCTTTTGGCGCATACGCCACAGCGTGCACGACAAAATCGATCTCGCCAAGGTCTTTTTTGATTTGGCTAGCAAGCCCATCTAAATGTGCTTGGTTATTTACATCAAGCTCATAGACAAATTTGCTACCAAACTCCTCAGCGATCGGCTCTACGCGCTTTTTAAGAGCGTCGTTTAGGTATGTAAATGCCATCTGCGCACCTTGGTCGTGACAAGCTTTTGCGATGCCGTAAGCTATTGACTTAGCGTTGGCAACGCCTACGATTAGACCTTTTTTACCTTTTAGTATCATCATTTCTCCTTTTATTTTGTTTGACTTTTAAGCGATATTTAAATTTTAAACACAAACCAACAAGCGGATATATCGCTAGGTAAATTTAAATGTTTCGCAGTAAATTTCATCCCAAGACTAGGCAAATAGCCTGTCGCAGGGTGAAATTTGCAAGATCGTTTAAATTTATCAGCGAGATGCCGCGCCAATAAGCCCTAGAAAATTATTCGCATCCCAGCTGGCTGTGCCTACCAAAACCCCATCGCAGCTTTTGATACCTGCGATATCAGCGATATTTGCTGCATTGACGCTTCCGCCGTAAAGTAGCGGCACATTTGCCTTTGTCTTTAAAAAACTTAGCACCTCATCTATCTGCTCTATGCTGGCGCTCCTGCCAGTTCCTATCGCCCAGATCGGCTCATAGGCGATGACTAAATTTTTATAATCTAGGTCTATATTTTCAAGCTGGCGGCTTAGAAATTCTTTGGTCGCTCCGCTTTCATTTGTGCTTAAATTTTCGCCGATACAGTAGATGACGTTCCAGCCATTTTTTGCAGCAAAGTCAAATTTTGCTCGCAAAAAATCCTCGCTCTCTTTTAAAATTTCACGCCTCTCAGAGTGACCGATCAGCACGTCTTTGATATCAAATTCATCAAGCATAGCCTTGCCGATCTCGCCTGTAAATGCCCCACTCTCGCACGGGTAAAAATTCTGCGCTCCAAGCCTAAAAATATGCCTTTTCTCATCAAAGGCACTAGCTGGGGCAAAGACACTCACGTCGTCGTTTGCGCTTAAATTTTCGTCTAAAATTTTCGCGTACTCTCTAAAGCTCTCTCTTGTGTGGTTGCACTTTAAATTCGCTAGAAATTTCAAGACCTACTCCTCTTTTCTAAGCGGCTTTATGCCAGGTAGCTCTTTGCCTTCAATGAGCTCCAAGCTAGCACCGCCGCCAGTTGAGATAAATGTCATCTCATCGGCGTCGCCTGCGCGCTCGACCACGTCAGCCGTATCGCCACCGCCAACAACAGTAGTTGCGTGAGTGTCGATGATAGCGTGGCTCATTTTGATGCTACCTTTGCTAAATTTATCCATCTCAAAAACGCCCATAGGTCCGTTCCACCAGATGGTTTGCGCATCGGCGATAACCTCTTTAAATAGCCTAATCGACGCTGGCCCGATGTCAAGCCCCATCCAGCCATTTGGGATCTCTTGGGCAGGGACGTATTTTACGGCACTTTCAGCTGAAAATGTCTGAGCAGCGACGACATCTACTGGTAGGTAAATTTTCACTCCTAGCTCTTTGCCTTTTTGTAAAATTTGCCTTGCATCTTCGATGAGCTCTTCTTCAAGGAGCGAATTTCCAATGTTTTCGCCAAGTGATTTTAAAAATGTAAATGCCATACCGCCGCCAATTATGAGCTTATCTACGCGTGGCAGAAGGTTATGCAATGCTTGAAGCTTGCCACTTACCTTTGAGCCACCCACGACTGCGACAAATGGACGTGATGGATGTTTTATCAAATTTTGAGCGAAATTTATCTCTTTTTGTAGTAAAAATCCCGCTGCTTTGTGCTTTTCATCATAAAATTTAGTGATCGCCTCAACCGATGCGTGAGCCCTGTGGCAAACGCCAAATGCGTCGTTTATGTAAAATTCGCCAAATTCTGAAAGCTCTTTTGCTAAATTTTCATCATTTTTTGTCTCGCCCTTTTCAAAGCGCAAATTTTCTATCATCAAAATTTCACCAGCTTTTAGAGCCTCAGCCTTTGTCTTAGCGTCATTTCCGATCACATCTTCAGCAAATATCACCTCTCTATCAAGCAGTCTTGATAGCCTTTTTGCTACGCCGCGAAGTGAAAATTTCTCTTCATAGCCGTTTTTTGGACGACCCAAGTGACTAGCCAAAACCACGCTGCAGCCGTTATCTAGGCAGTAGCGGATAGTTGGTATCGCTGAGCGGATCCTACGGTCATCAGTGATGTTTAAAAACTCATCCATAGGCACGTTAAAATCGCACCTTATAAAGACTTTTGCACCATTAAGCTCAAGGTCGTTGATCGATAAAATATCACTCATTTTTCACCCTTTAAATTTACTTTGTAGCCACGATCTTAGCAAGATCGACAAGCCTTGTTGAGTAGCCCCACTCGTTGTCGTACCACGCAAAGACCTTCACCATATCATCAGCGATAACCTGCGTAGTGTCGCTCGCTACGATGCTGCTAAAGGTGCTTGTGCAAAAGTCGCTGCTAACTCTGTAGTCATCATCAACAAATAAAATTCCCTTTAAATTTGACTCCGCAGCCGCTCTAAACGCCTCGTTTATCTCCTCTTTGCTAGCTGGTCTTTTTAAAACCGCCGTTAGATCGACCATTGAAACGTTTGCCACTGGCACGCGCACTGCTTGGCCGTGTAGCTTGCCGCTTAGCTCCGGAAGCACTTTAGCGATCGCTTTTGCAGCTCCGGTGGTCGTAGGTCCGATATTTAGCGCTGCAGCGCGTGAGCGGCGAAAATCTTTTGCCTTTACATCAACTAGGCTCTGACCATTTGTATATGCGTGGATCGTAGTCATTAGCCCCTTTACGATGCCAAATTTATCGTTTAGCACCTTTGCTACTGGAGCTAGTCCGTTTGTGGTGCAGCTTGCGTTTGAGACGATCGCCTCGCCTGCGTATTTATCGTCATTTACGCCAACTAC
Source organism: Campylobacter concisus (assembly GCF_002912425.1). GTDB lineage: Bacteria > Campylobacterota > Campylobacteria > Campylobacterales > Campylobacteraceae > Campylobacter_A > Campylobacter_A concisus_AH. The sequence continues at coordinate 29,179 of NZ_POYR01000140.1, read as the reverse complement.
AAATGTCGCCGTGTCGTCTTTTGCTGGAGCGCTCATGACGACTTTTTTGACGCCGCGAGCAAGATATGGCTCACATTTTTCAGTGGTTAAAAACTTACCAGTGCACTCTAAAACCACGTCTACGCCGTAGTCTGCGTAGCTAAGCTCGTTTAGATCTCTTGTAGAAAAAACTCTTATCTTTTTGCCATTTACTTCTATAAAATCGTCGCTTATCACCTTAACGTCTTGCTTAAATTCGCCATGAACACTGTCGTATTTGAGCAAATACCTCGTCATATCCCTTGTTGCGGTGTCGTTAATAGCGACAAGCTCAACATCATCACGCTCTAAAATAATACGAGCAGCACACCTACCGATACGCCCAAAGCCGTTTATTGCTACTTTAACTGACATCTTAGCTCCTTTTGATATAATTACGCCTAATTCTACAAAAAAGAATTTTAAAACAAATATAAACAAGGCACTTTAATAGATGAAGTTAGCACTTTTTGGCGGGAGCTTTGATCCGGTTCATTTAGGACACGATAGCATTGTGAAAATGGCACTAAGCGGCCTTGATATCGACAAGCTCATCATCATGCCAACTTTTATAAGTCCCTTTAAGAGCGAATTTTCAGCTCCACCAGAGCTTCGCCTAAAGTGGATAAGAGAAATTTGGGGCGGCCTAGAGAAGGTCGAGATCTCAGACTATGAGATAAATTTAGCTCGCCCGGTGCCTACCATAGAGACGGTTAAGTATTTGTATGAGAAATTCAAAATAGAGAAATTTTATCTCATAATAGGCGCGGACCACCTAGCCACGCTTGATAAGTGGCACGGCTACGAGGAGCTAAAAAATTTAGTGCAGTTTGTGATCGCCAAGCGCAATCACATAGAAATTCCACAAAATTTACAAAAAATGGACGTGCATGTGGATGTTAGCTCGTCGCAGATCAGGCACCAAAAGGGGCTTGATGAGCTACCTAGCGAGATAAAAGATGAGATTATAAATTTTTACCAAGGATTAAAGATGCAGGAAAGATCGATGCAAGAGCGCACCGAAAGTATAGTTAAGGTTTTAGACGCAAAAAAGGCTGAAGAGATACAAGTGTTTGATATGAGCGGGGATGATTATTTCGTAAAGGCCGTAGTTATCGCTACTACGCTTGGCGAGAGGCACGCTTACTCGCTGGCTGAGGATCTAAAAGAGGAGCTTAAGCCTCTTGGGGAGAAATTTATAGGCACTGAGAGCTCGCCTGATTGGATCGTGATGGACCTTGGCGACATTTTGATACATCTTTTAAGCCCAGCCTACAGGGCAAAATACAACATCGAAGAGTTTTTGCAAAAGCTAAAAACTAGCAAAGAGTCTTAACAAAGACGAGCGATGAGCAAATAAGCCATAAAAATATAAAAAATGCTAGCAAAAATGGCTTTTTGCCCGTCGCTTTAAATATACTCCTATCTATCCCAAAACCCAAAGCACACATCGCCACGCAAAGGCAGATGCTAGCTGCTAACTTTAAAATTTGGACCAAATTTTCAGGGAAAAATGGCAAAGACCTAACGCAGATCGCCACTAAGAAAAATAGTGCAAACCATGGTATGCTCTTTAGCTTCGAGCCACCACTATTTTGGCTTAAATTTAAGAAATTTAACAAAAACAAAAATGGTACTAGCATGATGACGCGAAGCATTTTTATGATGAGGGCGGTGCTGCTTGTTGCGCTGTCAAACGCTGCTGAGGCTGCGACGACGTGGGCAACTTCGTGAAGCGAGCCACCGATAAAAAAGCCAGTTTGCTGCGGCGTAAGAGCTAGAAATTTAGCGATAAATGGGTAGATAAACATGCCAATAGTCCCAAATAGCACCACCGTGCAAATGGCGATAGCAAGCTTGTTTGCGTCCGCTTTTATCTCATTTTGAGTAGCCATAACAGCAGCTGCGCCACATATGCTTGCCCCTGAGCCAATGAGCACGGCACTATCCTTGCTAACCCCCAAAGCCTTAGCGGTAAAAAGCGCAAAAGCAAAGGTCGCAAATACCATAAAAGCTGAGTATATCACGCCTAGAGTGCCAACACTTGCGATCTGGTTAAGGCTTATGTTAAATCCAAAAAGTATGATGCCAAGCCTTAAAATTTGCTTCCCAGCGATCGCCACGACGCCACTACTTTTTAAAATTTGAGTTTGTTTTGTAAAAAGATTTGCAAAAATGGCGCCTAAAATGATGGAGATGATGAGCGGGCTAGTGTGAAATTTAGCCAAGACCGTGTTTGAGAGCGCAAAAGAGATGGCACAGATCAGCGCCAAAACAAGCACAGCGAGAAATTTATGAGACATATTTTAACCTTAACTCTTTTTTTAAAAATGCAATTAGCACGTTTGGGTATAATTAGACGAATTTTATAATGCAAATTTAAAATAAAGATAAAGGGATAGGCCTATGATCATCCTTGGCGAAAAATATACTTTCACCAAACTCGAGCTAGAGAAGCTTAGGAAGAAATTTGGCCAAGTGAATTTTTTATCCCCTGAAAATAGCGACGCAAAGGCTTTGCGAAGTGCGCTAGAAAATCTCATAAAATCAGGCAATCAGAGGCTAATAGTGCTAAATACCCAAAAGCCCGTTGATAGCAAACTGGTGAGATTTCTCACGCTTTTGCAGTTTAAGACGAAGTATAAAAATATCAAATTTCTAAATGTGGAGAGCTTTTTAGAAATTTACTTGCAAAAGTGCTACATCCCAGAAAATGGCGAAAATTTAAACTTTTTAAACGATATCAAGCCTTACAATGCCCTTGAATACGCCTTAAAACGCGTGATCGACTATGTAAGCTGCTCACTGCTTCTTGTGATGCTTTTTGTGCTTAAATTTTACGTAAAGAAAAAGATAGACGAGCAGTCCCCTGGTAGCCTTTACTTCTTGCAAAACAGGGTTGGGCTAGATACTAAAATATTTAAGTGCTATAAATTTAGAACGATGCATGAAAACTCAGAACACAACCCATACACGCAAAAAAACGACACAAGAGTATTTAAATTTGGCGAATTTATGCGCAAGACTAGAATGGATGAAATACCTCAATGCATCAATGTATTTCGCGGCGATATGCACCTAATTGGACCACGTACAGAATGGGATATATTAGTTCATGACTACGAAAAAAAGATCCCTTACTACAATGAACGCCACATCGTCCGCCCAGGCATCACTGGCTGGGCGCAGGTAAATTACCCTTACGGCGCAAACACACACGACGCCAAACAAAAGCTAATGTATGATCTTTACTACATAAAGCACTGGTCACTTTGGCTGGAGATAAAGATCATAGCAAAAACTATTGCGATTATATTTGAAAAAAGGGGCATTTAGTCAAACCCGCATATCCCTTTTTGACTAAATTTGTTTGGCAGCTACAAAGTCTACATCCTATCTTTAGCTGTGATTCCCATTATATTAAATGCTGTTTTTATCGAGATAGCAACGACTGCAAAGACTTTTAGCAAGCTATCTTCATTTTCATTTCCAACCACGCGGTTTTCATTATAAAATTTATGAAAGCTAGCAGCCAGCGACTTTAGATAGTCTGGTATTTTTTGAAGCTGCCTTGAAGCAAAAGCATCTTCTAAAATTTCAGGCAAGACAAGCGCTTCAAAAAGTAAATTTTTGGCATTTTCATCTAGGCATTCAAAGTCTGCATTTATCACGTCACTGACGCTTTTTCCAGCTTTTGCAAAGATCTGATTTATCCTAGCGTGAGCGTAATTTATATAAAAAATAGGGTTTGAGCTATCCTCTTTTTTAAGCTCATCCACGTCAAATTCCAAACTACTCGTATTTGCTTTACTTATAAAGATAAATCTAAGTGCCTCAGCACCGATCTCGCTTGCGATATCGCTCATCAGCACCGCATTGCCAGCGCGCTTGCTCATTTTGTATGGCTTACCCTCTTTTAGCAGGCTAACCATCTGCATAAGTATCACTTCAAGCCTATTTTCGTCGTACCCAAGGAAATTTATCGCAGCCTTTAGCCTTGCGATATATCCGTGGTGGTCTGCACCCCAAATGTTTATATAGTGGTCAAAATTTTTCTCAAATTTAGCGTTATGATAGATGATGTCTCCAGCTAAATACGTCGGTCTACCGTCATTTCTAACCACAACCCTATCGTTATCGTCGCCAAGTGTGGTAGAAGCGATATATATAGCGCCCTCTTTTTCATACATTTGATTTGAGCGTTTTAGCTTTTCTATAGTTGGCTCCAGGCGGTCATAAAGGGCTTTTTCGCTAGCCCAGCTCTCTATAAAAATGCCAACATCAGCTAAGTCTTTTTTGATGATCTCAAGCACGATATCCTTGCCAAACTCGGCAAGCTCAAGGTTTCTGCTCTCGTCATAAAAAATTTCCTTGCCAAATTTCTCATTTGCAAGCTTAGCGATATCTAAAATATAATCCCCGCGGTAATATTTCTCTGGATAGACGACACTTTCGTTAAAAAGCTGCTCTTTAGCCGCAAGTGATATCGATGTGCCAAGCAGATCTATTTGATTGCCCGCATCGTTTATGTAGTATTCTGTTGAGATATCGTAGCCAAGCCTTTTGCCAAGCCTAGCCAAAGTATCGCCATAAACTGCGCCTCTAACGTGTCCGATGTGAAGCGGCCCAGTCGGATTTGCGCTGATGTATTCTATTAAATAGCTGTCTTTTTTCGCATCTTCTTTTGCAAAATTTTCACTATCTAGCAAAATTTGCTTTGAAATTTCATCTAAAAATTCACTCTTAAGCTTGAAATTTAAGTAGCCATTTACCGCGCTAGCTTCAACTATCTTGCTATCACTAAATTTATCAGCAAACTCACTAGCTATCATAGCTGGAGACTTTCTTAGCTCTTTTGCGAGACTAAAAAGCGGCGTCGCATAGTGGGCTAAATTTTTATCCTTTGGCTTTTCAAGCACAAATTCACGCTCTAAAACCTTTGAAATTTCAGCTTTTACTTTATCTTTCAACTCTAAAACCTACGCGTTTTTAGTTGTTTCTTCTATCTTTTGACTAGCTGCACTCTCTTCTTTATGCTCGACTTTTTCGCTCTTTTCAGGGGTTGTGTCCTCCATCTCAGCTTTAAAAGTCTTTATGCCCTTACCTAGTCCTTTTGCAAGCTCTGGGATCTTCTTTGCTCCAAAAAGTAATACAATGATCGCTAAAACGATCAACCAGTGGCCAATACTAAAAGAACCCATCTTTTCTCCTTATCAAATTTTCTCAAAATATTATCATAAATTCCTGAATTTCTAACAATCTATCCACTCATCGATGACATTTCTTAAGTTTATCTTAGTACTTTTTAACCTCATCGCTCGAAGGATTGATTTTAGCCCTTTATAGCTCTTTTCTATATCATCATTTACTAAAAAATAATCATACTCTAAAATATGCTCCATCTCACCAACTGCGTTCATTAAGCGGTTTTCTATCGTCTCGTCGCTATCTGTTCCGCGGTTTTTCAAGCGCCTTTTTAGCTCTTTTTTATTCGCAGTTGTGATAAAAACTGAAGTGATGTAGCTTTTAAATTTCTCAAGTGCGATGTGAAAGCCCTGCACATCGATGTCAAATATCACTATCTTACCAGCTTCAAGCGCTGCTAAAACTGGCTTTAAGCTCGTACCATAGTAGTTTTTATGCACCTGCGCCCACTCTAAAAACTCGCCTTTTTCTATGCCGCTTTTAAATTCATCTTCTTTTATAAAATAATAATCCACCCCATCAACTTCGCCTTCTCTTTTGGCTCTTGTTGTGCTTGAAATAGAAAAATATAGGTCTTTCTCCTCCTTTAAAAGACGGCCTAAAAGCGTGCTTTTACCGCTTCCGCTAGGTCCCGAAACTACTAAAATTTGTCCTTGCAACTACTTTTCCTCGAAACTTATATTTATCTTGATGTTCATATCTTTTAGCACATCTCTTAGTGAGCTTTCATTTAGCGACTCATGGACGTGTTTTGTGATCTTTTTAGTTAGCTCTTCTTTGTAGTCTTCTTTTGCATCATTTTTTGAGCTTGTTTTAGGCATATCTTTTAGCCCAAAAGCCGCTAACATCGTGTTTTCATCTATATCATCTATCGATGCCGCGTCAAAGTTTAACTCGCTTGGTGCTGCGTCTTTGCTCTCCTCTTGTGCGTTTTCTTCTTGAGCATTTTCTTCTTCGAAAGTTTCATCCGCAAGACCTAGATCTTCTTTTGCTTCTGGCTCGCTCACATCTTCTAGCTCTTCTACTGACATCTCATTAGAAGCATTTTCACTCTTGCTAGGATCTAAATTTTCTAGCTCCTCGCTTGAAATTTCATCCAAAGCTTCTTCTATATCTTCTTCTGCTTTTTCATCATCTACTTGAATTTGCTCTTCATCAGCCTCAGAGATCTCATCTAAATTCTCATCATCTTTAGGCTCATCTTCTAAATTTGCCTCATTTTCAAGGCTATCTTCATCATCAAATTTGGCTAGTTCGTCTATATTTGGCTCTCCTTGCTCTAAATTTTGAACATCTAGCTCAGTATCGTCTAAATTTTTATTTTCCTCATTAGACTCTTCACTATTTAGCTCTTTATCAAGTGAATCAATCTCACTAAGCTCAAATTTACTCTGATCTATCTCGTCAAGCTCGCTACCAGCGTTCTCTTCATCAACCAAGCCTGCAACGTCATTTTGGCTAATAATATCATCTAAATTTTTATTTAGCTCTTCATCTGCTTCAGACTCTTCTGGCATATTTTCTATCTCATCGACAAGCGCACTAAGCTCTGCTAGATCACCATCTTTACCCTCTTCGCTCTCATACGCATCACTTATCGCTTCGCTAGTCTCTTCATCCACGCTCTCATCAGCAAGATCTTCACTAGCAAGCTCTTGTAGGTCTTCAAGCTCTTCTAAAGACTCCACATCGCTAGTTTCATTTTCCTCTTGCAAGTCACTCTCGTTAATCTCCTCGCTTGGGCTATCTATGCCACTTTCTAAAAGCTCTTTGTCAAGATCTGCAAAATTTTCTAAATTTGTATCGATATCAGGCAGTTTAAACCCAGACATCTCGTCAAAATTTATAGCCTCGTCGCTAAAGTCGCCAAAGTCGCTTTCGTCCTGCTCACTCTCGCTCTGCTGGGCAACTGGCTCATCTTTTGGGATATTTTGCTCAAAAACACTTATAAATTCAGTCGGTAAAAATGGTTTTTCAAGCATCAAAGTAGCAAATTCTGGTTTGCTCTCGCCACGACTTGCTAGATACATTACCTTTTTATCTGTAGCTAGCTCGCTACTATCCACGTCACTGTCGATTATGATAAAGTCAAACTGAGCATCGTCAAATCCATTTAGATCCTCAAATTCGCTATATTCGGTGCCGATTTTATTCAGACTTAAAGTTATCAGACGTGAAACTGCTGGATTTTTATTTATTAGAGCAACTTTCATCATCCCTCCTTGTAATAGTAAAAGCCTATTCTATGATAAATTTCATTGCTATTTTCTTAAAAAAACAGAGCTGGCAGATCATTTATCACTTTTAAAAGTAGGTCGCTCATGATCTTCATAATGCCTGCTAAAATGGCTATCAAAACGGAAAATCCAATCGTCACTTTGATAGGATAGCCGATGACTAGTAGGTTAAACTGCGGCATCGTCTTCATGAGCATGCCAAAAATGGAGTCTGAGAGCAAAGAAAGCGCGATGATAGGAAATGACATGATAAAGCCAAACATAAACAAATTTGTAAATAAATTTATCGCATAGCTCATGATGCCAGGGCGTGGATAAAAGTCGCCAAGTGGCACCACAGCAAGTGAGCTAGCGTAAAACTGAAGGAGCAAATGATGTCCATCAAATGCCAAAAATGTTAGCAGTGCTATGAAATTTATAAGGTTTGCTATGACTGGAGAGTTTGTACCAGTTTGTGGGTCAAGCACCGATGCCATCGAAAAGCCCATGACCATCGAGATTTGCTCGCCTGCCATTTGAAGCGTGGCAAATATGATGGTTAGCATAAGTCCTGCACTAAGACCCAGCATCACCTCGCCAAGTATCTCACCGACTAGGAAATTTATAGAGTTTTCATGAGCTTTTGAGAGAGGAAAAAGCACGACACAAAGAACAAAAACTAAAAGCGTTTTTACGCTAAGAGGAATTTGATTGTGCGAATAAAATGGAAAAAAAACGATGAGACCGCTTAGGCGTGCAAATAAAAGCATAAAAACTATGGTCTTATCAGCTCCAAAAAATTCTACTAGTTCCATTTTGCTCTTTTTAAATTTTTGCTAATTTTACAAAATTTTACTTTGTTTTTAAATTTATGTGGTCGTTTTTAGAAATTTGAAGCTAAATTTTAAGAAATTTGCACAAGCTCTTTATTTTCAAGCTTGTATGAGTTGTCGCATTTCGCGGCTAGGTCGTTGTCGTGAGTGACTAGAACAAGGGCAGCGTTATTTTCATTTATGTACTCAAATAAAACTTGCATCACTTCATTTGCCGTTTGCTTATCAAGGTTGCCCGTTGGCTCGTCTGCAAAGATGATCTTTGGCTTTTTGGTAAGCACTCTAGCGATGCTGACACGCTGCTGTTGGCCACCACTTAGTTCGCCAACTTTTTGATTTATTACACTTGAAATTTTAAGCGCTTCAAGATCATTTTTTTCTATATTTTCGCCAGATAAGATGCTTGCAAGCTCGATATTTTCATAAGCGCTAAAGCCTTTAAAAAGATAGTGCGACTGAAAAATAATGCCAAAATGAAGCCTTCTAATGGCCAAAAGCTCGTTTTGAGAAAGCTCATAGATCGATCTATCTTGATAGATGACCTCGCCAAAATTTGGTTTTAAAAGTGTTGAAAGTATGTGTAAAAGCGTTGATTTGCCACAACCGCTAACACCAGTTATCGCGATGCTTTGTTTTTGATTGAGAGTTAAATTTATATTGTTAAAGAGCGTATAATCATACGCAAAGCCTAGATTAGACGCTCTTAAAATTTCCATTAGCCTATTTGAGCAGCAACTTCTGCAGCAAAGTCATCTACTTTTTTCTCTAAGCCTTCGCCAAGCTCGAAACGAACGTATTTTACGATTTCGATCTTGCCGCCAAGCTCTTTGCTCTTCTCTTCGATAACTTGTTCGATAGTCTTTTTATCGTCCATTACATAAAACTGGCCTAAAAGTGTAAGGCGTTGGTCAAGCACTGTGTTATCAGCGTAAAATCTCTCGATCTTGCCAGGGATGATCTTGTCCCAAATTTTCTCGGGTTTGCCCTCAGCTTTTAGCTCTTCTTCGATCGCTTTTGTAGCTTTTGCAAGCTCTGCGTCGCCTATCTGGCAGCGGCTAGCATACTCAGGGATATGGTGAAGTGGCTTACCTAGGCGTTTTAGCTCTTCATTGTCTTTTTCAAGTTCGGCGCGAAGTGCGATAAATTCTTTCTCAACAAACTCTTTATCAAGGTCTTTGTAGCTTATAACGCTTGGCTTCATAGCAGCTGCGTGCATACATAAATTTCTTATAAATTCAGCTGCTTTGTTTGCAACTTCAGCACTTTCGCAAGCCGCACCAATAAGCACGCCAACACGACCATTTGAGTGAACATAGCCATTTACCACGCCCTTATCATCAGCGCTAATAGTCTCAAAGCGGCGAACTACAAGGTTTTCGCCGATAGTTGCGATCTGAGTTTTGAAATATTCTTCAAATTTAACACCATTTAAAGTGCTTGTATTTAGCTCTTCAACTGTTTTTATGCCACTTGTTTGGATGTGAGCTGTTGTGTCTTTTGCAAGCGCTTGAAACTGTGGGTTTCTAGCGACAAAGTCGGTCTCAGAGTTGATCTCACTGATAGTTGCTTTTTTGCATTTTGAGCAAACTTCAACACTTACTAAGCCCTCACTTGCAAGGCGGTCAGCCTTTTTAGCAGCTTGACCTAGGCCCTTTTCGCGAAGGATATCAACAGCTTTTTCCATGTCGCCATTTGCTTCGCCAAGTGCCTTTTTGCAGTCCATCATGCCAGCTCCGGTTGATTCGCGGAGCTCTTTTACCATTTGTGCAGTTATTTCCATTACTCTTCGTCCTCGCCAAAGTCTTCTTCGCTCATAGCCTCAGCTACAACTGCATCTTTCTCATCTTGGCTTACTTCTTCGCCAGCAGCTTGCTCGCCACCATCTTGCTCTAGAAGTGATTTGCCCTCGTTGATCGCCTCAGCCATCTCTTGGCAGAAAAGCTGAACAGAGCGGATCGCGTCGTCGTTTCCTGGGATAGGATAATCAACAACGTCAGGATCGCAGTTTGTATCTATTGGTGCTACAACTGGGATTTTTAGGCGGTTTGCCTCTTGAACAGCGATCTTTTCTTTAACTGTATCAACAACAAATATCATATCAGGTAGGCTTTTCATATTGCGGATACCACCTAGAGTTGCGATAAGCTTCTCTTTTTTGCGGCGAAGCATCAAAGCCTCTTTTTTAGTTAGTAAATTTATCGAACCATCTTCTTCCATAGCCTCGATAACTTCTAGTTTGCGGATAGACTGGCGGATAGTACCGAAGTTTGTCATCATACCACCTAACCAGCGGTGATTTACATAAGGCATTCCACATTTTTCAGCGTACTCTTTTATAGCGTCGATAGCTTGTTTTTTAGTACCGACAAATAGCACTGACTTACCTTCAGCAGCTGCGTCACGAACGATGTTGTAAGTGTAGCGGAAGTAGCGGATAGTCTTTTGTAGATCTATGATATAGATACCTTTTCTCTCGCCAAAGATAAATTTTTTCATCTTTGGGTTCCAGCGGCGTGTTTGGTGACCAAAATGTACGCCACACTCTAATAAATCTCTCATAGTTACCATGAGTTTCTCCTTGTTTTAGGCATTTTGCCTTGAATTTAGTTTTATCCTCCACGACCATTAATGCTTTCGCACAACCAAATTTAGGATTGTCGTGTGTGAAATAAAGCTTGGATTATATTGAAACTTGGCTTTATTGAAGCTAAATTTAAAGATTTCTTTAGCTACAAATAAAGCTCAAATTTTCATAAATTTACTCGAAAAAGCCTTTTTTAACGACCTTTTCATCTTTAACACAAAACTCGCCTTTTGCGATCACGTCGTATAAATTTAGCTCCTCATCAAAGACACAAAGATCAGCGTCATTGCCAACTTTCACTTCGCCTTTTTGGCTTAAATTTAGATATTTTGCCACGTTTTTACTCATCAAAGCCAAGGTATCTTCTACGTTTAAAATTTTATTTCTTACCAAAGCTTGCAATACCTCTAAATTTGACGCACATGATGCGCAGCCATATCCGACAAGCTCGCCATTTTCGTTAAATTTAGGCACGCTGCCGTTGCCGTCTGAGCTCATCGTTAGGCGCTCTAAATTTAGCCCATTTTCAAGGCCGTAAGCTACCACCTCATGAAGCGGGGCAAATTTACTTCCGCCGCTTGTGATATCGATGTTTCCGCCCATTTTTTGAAATTTCAAAGCCTCGTTAAACAGGTCTTTCGTCCTAGCGCAGTGTGTCGGCGAGAAGTAATGAACTGGGAATTCATAGTCTTTTATCACCTTGAAGACGTTGTCAAATTTCTCACTCAGTCCGCCCATATGCATGTGGAGCACGCCGCCTTTTTTAGAGACCATGCCGCCTATGCGAATTTTGCTTAATATCTTTATAAGCTCCTCTTTTGAGACGTAGCTGCCGCGGTTGTCGGTCAGTGCGATCTTGACGCCGATCACCTTGTCGATTAGTATGAGGTCCTTTGCGATGTCGCCGGTAAATGTCACACAGGGGCTTGCGTATGAGCCGGTGTGTATAAAGGTCGAGATGCCCTCAAACTCGAGCGCTTTTGCCTTTGAGTAGAGATTTTCCAAGCTTCTAGTAACCCCGTCAGTCCCCAAAACGCCAACAAGCGTCGTCGTGCCGTATTTTACGATCTGGCTAAGCGTGATCTCAGGCGTTCTTGAGTGATATCCAGCCTCGCCGCCGCCACCCGTGATGTGCACGTGCTGATCAATGAGGCCTGGAGCCAAAACCTTGCCCTTTAGGTCGTAAACGCTAAGCCCTTCTACGCTAAAGCTTAGCCCCTCGCCAATGGCTAAAATTTTACCGCCACCTACCAAAACATCGCACTTGCCAAGAAATTTTGGCGTGTATAGATTAGCATTTTTAAGTAAAAGCATCTTTTCTCCTTTATTTGCTAAGTTGAACTTTTTCTTCTATCTCCATCAGTTTTATAAAAATTTGCTCGATATTTTCCCTATCCACGGCGCTTAGCTCCATCTTTTTTGAGCTAAGTAGCATCTGCACAAACTCTTCATTCATAAGCTGCTCAAAGCCCAAATTTCTAGCGTTTTGAGCTATTTTTGCCGCTAGTGGATTTTTAAAGCTCTCGTATCCCATTTTTATCCTTAAATTTCACTGCAAATCCGCAAAATCTGCCACACGCGCCGTCTCTTCGGTATGAAAAATATCTCTCGTCGCAGTGCGTGCAGACCTCGCTAAAGTTTAAATTTCTAACCCCAAGTGCGCCAAATTCATCTCTCAAGGCTGCGTTCATATCAAAATTTCTACCTATCTTATATGCGTTAAATTCCCCAAGATCAAGCTCGCCCACCTCGTAGCAGCTGCCCTTTATATTTGCTCCGACAAAGACGCTCATCTCGCCCGCTCTTGAGCCAAATTTCTCTCCCATAAGCTTAACTGCTTTTGTGCAAATTTTTAGCATCACGCCAGCTCTGCCTGCATGAGCCACGCAGATAGCGCCCCGCCTCTCATCTATCATCACAACTGGCGAGCAGTCAGCCACCAAGACGCAGATGCCCACATCACTTAAATTTGTGATCACAGCGTCGCACTCTGGCAGCTCGTCCTCCTCGTTTTCAAGGACAAAAACCTTGTCCGAGTGGATCTGCTTCATAAATTTAAGCTGCCTAACGCCTAAATTTTTAGCCAAAATTTCTCTATTTTTGATGACATCTCTTGGCTCATCACCCACGTGATCGCCCAAATTTAGCGAGCTAAATTTACCTTCACTCACACCGCCAAGCCTGTTTGTAAAGCCAGCCGTGATGCCATTTTTATCAAAAACGATATCTAAATTTTCACGCATCTTCGCTCACTTAGTAGAGGCTTGAAATTCTCTCGACCTCGTCCCAGCTAAGGCCGCTATTTTGCTTAGCCTCAAGCATACTAGCCACATAGCGAGCCAGCAAGTCGCTCTCGATATTTACTCGCCTGCCAACCTTGAAAGTGCCAAAAAGGCTATCTCTAAATGTGATCGGTATGATGGTTAGTCTTATGCCCTTTGGCAAAATTTCATTTATCGTAAGGCTCACGCCCTCAACGCCCACCGAGCCTTTATTTGCCATCAGAGCCATCGCCTCACGTGGCAAGTCTATGTAGAAATCAACGCCATTTTCATGCTTTTTTATAGCCGAGATCACGCCGATAAAGTCGATGTGCCCTTGCATTAAATGCCCATCTACGCGCTCTCCAAGCTTCATCGCTGGCTCGATATGCACCAAGCCACTTAAATTTTCAACCGCGACATTTGCCCTGCTCTCTGCGCTTAGCTCCACGCTAAAGCCATCATTATATAGTTTTATGACGCTCAAGCAAGCGCCATTTACTGCGATACTGTCGCCTAAATTTGGACGAAATTTTGCCTTTAGCCGTAAAACATTTTGCGAGTAGCTAATGACCTCGGCAAGCTCCCTGATTAAGCCATTAAACATATTTTGCCTTTAAATTTTTTAAGGATTTTACTAAATTTTGCCTAAATTTGGCGCATGGATAGCTCTGCTAGTTTTGTGAAATTTAAACCACACCAAAATAAATTTATGACGCCACGCCAGAGCGTAAAATTTCGCTATGAACTTTAGGTGGCATGCCAAACATCCTTGCGTATTCGCGGCTAAACTGCGACACGCTCTCATATCCCACGTCAAATGCAGCCTGCGCAACGCCGATATTTTTATTTACGAGCAGGTTTTTAGCCTCTTCAAGGCGGATCTTTTTTTTAAAGGCTACTGGGCTTAGCGAGGTTACGATTTTGAAGTTATGATATAGCGAAGACTCGCTCATATCGCACTCTCTAGCGACATCTTTCATGCTTAGCTTTTGCGAAAACTCGTTTTTTATCTTTGCTACGGCTTTTGAAATTTTATTTGAAACGCTACCTTGCATCGCAAATTTACTTAAAAAATAGCCGCTTTTGTCGTTTGTTGCGAGCATGTAAAGTATCTCTTTTTAGCAAGGTCTGAGAGAAATTTGACCTTATCTTTTGGCTTTTCTAGTAACCAAACAAACCTCAAAACAGGCTCTAAAATCTCATCCGTTAGCTCGCCAAAAAATATGCCTTTTTCACTTTTTTGTAGGCTCTGCTCTTTTACATCCACGCCTTTTAGCACTTCATAGACCTCATCTAGGCTAAATTTAATGCAAAGCGAGATGTAGGGCTTCTCTTTTGAGGCGTCTGTTAGGCTTACATTTAAGGGCACATGAGTAGAGGCTAGCGCGTAGGTTCGCTCGTCATATCCATACATCTCATCGCCAAAGCCGATTGCCTTTGCTCCTTGCAGTATTATGCACAAAGACGGCTCATAAACCGTGCTGATAAAATCATGCGTTTTATCACTGATATAAAAGTCAAGCGAGCCAATGTTGCTTTGCGTAGATCCCACTATGCCGTATCTATCTAATAAAAACTCTTTTGTCTGCTCTTTTAGTAAATTTACATCAGCCATTTTCGCTCTCCGCCAAGTCAAATTTTGCAAGATTATACAGCTTTTTAGAAATTTTGCAGGATTAGGCATGAAATTTAGAGGATCGTTCTAACGTAAAATTTACAATACAGATATAATGCATCACAATAAAACAATATTTGAGACAAGCAAAAACCAAAGCTCGCCAAAATATCAAAAATTTATGTCGGCGCTTGTAGCGTCAAGTTTTATTTTAGGAGGCAATTTAGTGGCTAGCACAAACGTAGCAAAATCACCGCTAGAGGCGGTATCGATGGTAAGCGAGTGGGACAAAGTTTTCGCTAAAAGCGATAAGGTAGATCACAAGAAAGTTAAATTTAAAAATCGTTATGGTGTTGAGATAGTAGGCGATCTTTATACGCCTAAAAATTTGCATGGCAAAGCAGCTGTGATCGCAGTTAGCGGACCTTTTGGCGCAGTCAAAGAGCAATCAAGCGGCCTTTACGCCCAAACTTTAGCCGAGCGCGGCTTTATCACGCTTGCTTTTGATCCAAGCTACACCGGAGAGAGCGGCGGCGAGCCAAGAAATTTAGCAAGTCCAGAGATAAACACTGATGATTTTAGTGCGGCGGTGGATTTTCTAGGCACCCAGAGCAATATAGACCGAGATAAAATCGGCATTTTAGGCGTATGCGGCTGGGGCGGTTTTGCTCTAAACGCAGCTCTTGCCGATCCTCGCATAAAGGCGGTTGCAACCAGCACGATGTATGATATGACGCGAGTGATGGCAAAAGGCTACAACGATAGCGTGGGCGCCGATGAGAGATATGAAACTAAAAAGAAGATAGCCGAGCAACGCTGGCTCGATCTCCAAAATGGCAAACCAGCATATACTGGTGCGATAAACGTTGATCCAAAAAAGATAGACGCAAGCACGCCACAGTTTGTCGCTCAGTATGCAGACTATTACCGCACGCCACGCGGCTATCACAAACGCTCTGTAAATTCAAACAGCGGAGATAGCGGCTGGACCAATACAAATCCTATCTCGTTTATAAATATGCCAATCCTTGCCTACGCAAGCGAGATGAGAACTCCGACTCTTATCGTAGCCGGCGAGAAAGCGCACTCAAGATACTTTAGCGAGGACGCCTTTAAATCTCTTGGCAATAAAAACAAAGAGCTAGTTATCGTCCCTGGCGCTGTGCATACAGATCTATACGACAATAAAAACAACAAGATCCCATACGATAAATTTGAGGAATTTTTCAAAGCAAATTTGAAATAAACCGCTACCCCTGCACCTTGTGGGGGTAAATTTAGAAAGGAAAACAATGGAAAATTTTACATTTTATAACCCAGTAAGAATAGAATTTGGCAAAGGCAAAGAGGCTCATATCGGCGAGTATATGAGAGAATTTGGTGCTAAAAAAGCCCTTGTACTATACGGTAGCGAACGCGTAAAAAAGAGCGGACTGCTTGGCGTAGCAACAGATAATCTAAAGGCAAATGGCATCGAATTTACTGAGCTTGGCGGTGTGAAATCAAACCCGGTGCTAAGCAAAGTAAATGAAGCGATCAAAATAGCCCGTGAATTTGGCGCTGATAGCGTGCTAGCTGTTGGCGGTGGCTCTGTGCTAGACTCTGCAAAGGCAGTCGCTGCCGGAGCTAAATACGATTGCGACGTGTGGGACTTTTTCGTAGGTAAAAATCCGGCCGAGTCGCTCATGGTATTTGACATCATCACACTAGCGGCAGCTGGCTCTGAGATGAATCAAAACGGCGTCGTGACTAACGAAGCTGCTAAACTAAAGCTTCATCTGGGCGCGCCGTGCCTTTTCCCAAAAGTATCTGTCGTAAACCCGCAGCTACAAGCCACCGTCAGCCGCGACTATCTAGTTTATAGCGCAAGCGACGTTATCGCGCACAGCATCTAGGGCTATTTCACGGCTACAAACTATCCGCTAATCGCCAGAATGCAGGTAGAAGCAAACATCAAAACTATCATCCGAACGACTGAAATTTTACTCGCAAACCCTGATGACTACGACGCTAGAGCTGAGTTTGCCTGGGCTGCGACGATGGCGCTAAATGGCATAACTATGGTCGGCACTTCAGGCGTCGAGTATCCAAACCACATGATCGAGCATGCGATGAGTGCAGTAACAGACTGTGCGCACGGAGCTGGACTAAGTGTGGTTATGCCTGCGTGGATGAAGTGGTATAAGGATAGAAATTTAGGCGTATTTGAGCGTTTTGCGAGAGAAATTTTTGGGCTTAAAACGGCAGATGAGGGCATAGAGGCGCTAAAAGCGTGGTTTGACAAAATAGGCACTCCAACAAATCTATCGCAGCTAAAGATAGATAGCGAGGCGCTTATAAATGAGATCGCGGGTGTTGCCTATGAAAACGCAAAGGCGTGGGCGATGCAAGAGCTCTATCCAAAGAAAAATATCGTCCAAATCCTTGAACTTGCAAAATAAATTTAAAGTGAGTCAAAATGAGAAAAATTTTAGCCATCTTTATGCTTTTTGCGGGGTTAAATTTGGCAGCAGGAGAGAAAATGCAAAATTTAAAGATAATCCTAAAGAGCTCTAACGGCGAAGCAACGGCTATCCTAGACGATACGGCAGCAGCAAGAAGCTTTGCCGCACAGCTGCCGCTAACGCTAAATTTAGAGGACTACGGCGGACACGAAAAGATCGCTAAGCTGCCAAAACCGCTTGATACAAGGGGCGCTCCGAGCGGCAGCGACGGCAAAAAAGCGAGATCTCCTACTTTGCTCCGTGGAACAACTTTGTCATCTACTACGGCTACCAGCCATATTATGAAGGCATCGTACGCTTGGGGGTGATCGAGGGCGACATGAGTTCGGTCGTAAAAGACGGGCAGACCAAGATCGAGCTAGTAAAATAATATAAATTTTAGGCAGTTTTTGCATTTTGGCTTTGAATTTGTCATTAAATTTACAGTCATATAGTAAAGGTCTTAAAAATTTAAGCACGGTGGCGTGCTAAATCGCAAAAAATAAACAAGGGAGAAAAGATGCAAGAAACACAAATTTTGGTTAAAAAAGAAGATCTCGCCGTCTATGACAAGGTGAGCAGTAAAATTTTTGCAGGCGGTCTGCCAAAAGTCACGCTGCTTTTTGGTGCGACACCTTATGCAAACGCAGGAGCAGCGCTAGTGCATTTTCCGCGCGGAGTTCGCACGGCGCGGCATACACATCACGCAGGGCAAAATTTACACTGGCGCAGCGGACAGTAAAAAATAACGTGGATAAAGCATTTAAATGAAGAAAAATGCGAAATTGATCAAAAATTTATCTTTGATTTTGGTATATTTTATTTGCCAATGACGATAAAAAGATCTTATGCAGCAAAATGAAGCACTTTGTGCAACAGGACTAGCTTTTTAGTGGTTGCACCAAAAAATTGCTAGTATAGCTAAAAGATAGCAAAAATTCACTCAAAGAGCGAGATGATTAGCGAGCAGAAATTTAAAGAACATAAAGGGCGCTGGAAATTTTAGCGATGAGCCGCTAGTTTGGTAGCAAAAGTCACTTGCAAGGTAAATTTGGCTAGCGGTAAATTATAAAAAATTTAAATTTGATCTAGCTAGTATAAATTTCATCTACCATTTGCCTTTAAATTTACATATTCTAAGCGCTAAATTTATATGGCTCGCCAAAAACAGCAATAATAATTTTACTACCAGACGCATATCAAAAGCTTTTGGCTAAATTTCGCCCCTAGCTCGTCTGCAAAACTAGCCACGTCTTGCTAAAGTCGCGCGCCGCTAGGTCGTCCCTCTTTATCCACAGATAAACTCTGCCCTCTCCGTCCCAGTCCATGTCGCTATCCCAGTCGCTATCTATCTGCAAAAGCAGCTGCCACTGGGCGGCATTTTTCTCAAACTCAGCGATATTTGGGTGGTGATAAGCGCTACCATCGCCGCAGTCAAGGCCATTTGCCACGAGTTCACACTCTAGCTCCATGCCATCTTGGATGTTGTCAGAGTGGCCAAGGAGCTTGTTTTCTTTGGCCTGCCAGCTTGGCTCGATAATCTCGTGATATGCCTCCCACTGCTCCTCGCTAAATTTGCCAAATGGCACGAGCGAGCTTTGTAAACTTGGCAAATTTAGCTCGTTTTTAAAGCTAAGAGAGCGTGCGCCAAATGTGAAATTTCCGCCCTCCATGTTTTGGCGAGCAAGCTGGTCTTGAGCTGCCTCACTAAAGATCACAGCAAAGCCCTTTTTATCAGCAGGGTCGTAACCCCAAACACGCAAATTTATATCATAAAAAAGATAGAGCATGCCACTTTTTGGTAGTAACCCGTCGGTGTCAAATTTGCTGACTTCAGTAAAATTTATCTGCGCCACAAAGCTAAGCGCGCCGTTTTCATTTGAGGGCCAAGACACGCTAGCTGGCAGATCTGGCTGCCCGCCAAATTTAGACGCTCCAACAGCGATATCACCGTCATCTCTAGCCTGCGCATCTATCTTTATAGCATTTTTGGCCATTGGCTTTAAGAACTCAAAAAGCCCATCCAAGCCGCGCTCTTTGCAGCCTTTTGCAATTTCATTTAGATCCATATTTTTCCTTTCTAGCAAGCATCAATGTAGATGTGATACTTTTTGCAGTGTAAGCAGCGAAACAAATACCCAGCAAAGTTGCCGCCCGCCACGAGCATCTCGCGCGCCATTTTCACGTCATACTTATCCCTTTTTGTGTAGTCATCAAAAACCTCGTCTGCGATGCCGAGCTCCTCAAGCTCCTTTGTGCCCACATCGCCTAAAAATGCGCAATAATCATCACAGCACACCACCCAGTGTTCGCCCTGCCAGCTCTCATAGCCAGGTGTTCTTCTAAAAAGCTCATCATCTTTTTTGGCGTCATCCGTGGCAAGCTTGTCGGCGTCTTGCACAAATGTAGCGTCAAATTTCTTAGCAGCTGCGCCATTTGCAATGCAAGCTGGGCAAAGATAGGTGACGTCTTGCTCGCTATAGACGCCATTGTTGTAATAAATTTCTGTGTTTTTGCCGCAACACTCGCAGACTACACTCATATCATCTTTAAATGCGCCAGTTTTTAATGGCTCTGGGTGATAGCGAAATTTTGGCAAGGTGGCAGCCTTTGCCTTTTGGGCTAAAATTTGCTCTTTGCTCTTTGGCCTTGGCACTGCCCATTTGTCGCCCTCATCCAAAAACTGCGCAAGGTAACCAAGCGTTTTTAGCTGCTTTTTGTCGTTTTTATCGTGTATCTTTAAAAGTAGCTCGTAAGCACTCTTTTGCATAGACAAAAGTTGATAAATATCGACTAAAACGCTCTTTGCCTGCATATCCTCGCTTGTCTCAAGCTCTTCTTTGAACTGATACAAAGCCTCCACGCTCGCCACATTGCCGTTATTTTTGTAGTAATCTTTTGAGAGGTTTATATATTTTTCTTGAAATTTATCCACAAATAGCCTTTATGAAATTTGCTAAGAATTTTAGCTTTAAAGACTTAAAAGTCGCATAGATGAGTTATTAAAATTTAAAAGAGTGGGATAAAAATATAAAATTGTTTAATTTTTAAAATTTAGAAAAGGACACATTAAGTTTTGATACAAAGGAGAGTCACAAGCGAATTTACTTAAACTTTCAACTTACTTGCGACTATAAATTTTACTCTTCGTAAGCCCCGATAGAGAGGATTTTGTCTATTCTTTTTGCAACAAGCTCGTTTATATCAAGCTTCTCAAGCTCGGCTAGTTCTGAGATGAAGTAGTTTGCAAGTGCTTTAGCGGCACCGTCTTTATCTCTATGAGCTCCATTTATCGGCTCGTTTATCACATCATCTATAAGCGATAAATTTTTTAAGTCATCAGCCGTTATCTTCATAGATTTTGTAGCTTGCTCTTGTTTGGCTGGGTCGTTCCAAAGTATCGCTGCACAACCCTCTGGTGAGATGACTGAAAAGACAGAGTTTTTCATCATAGCAAGTCTATCAGCCACGCCTATTGCTAAAGCACCGCCACTTCCGCCTTCGCCGATAACGACAGCTATTATTGGAGTTTTTAAATTTGCAAATTCAAATAAATTTCTAGCTATGGCCTCACTTTGACCTCGCTCTTCAGCGCCAACACCAGGATATGCGCCCGGAGTGTCTATCAAAAATAAGATAGGTAGGTTAAATTTTTCAGCCAATTTTGCTACGCGTAAAGCCTTTCGGTAACCCTCCGGATGAGGCATACCAAAATTTCTTTTTAGTTTATTTTTAGTGCCACGACCTTTTTGCTCGCCTATAACGACAGTCTTTTTGCCTCCGATATAGCCGATGTAGCAGACTATTGCTGGGTCATCGCGAAATGCCCTATCGCCATGGATCTCATAGCCATCAACTAAAAATGAATTTATATAATCAATAGCGTATGGTCTATCTGGGTGACGAGCAAGTTGCAAACGTTGATATTCGTTTAAATTTTTATATACTTTTGATATCTCTTTAGATAGGTTCTTATTTAAAATTTCAACAGCATGTTCATCGCCTCTGATCTTAGCATTTGCTATATCTTCATCAATCTGCTTTATGCTCTTTTCAAAATCTAAATAATTTGACATCTTAATCCAACTTTTTAAATATCACGACGCCGTTTGTTCCGCCAAAGCCAAATGAGTTGCTCATAACAGCTTTTATATCAGCTTTTCTAGCTTTATTTGGAACGTAGTCTAGATCACAGTCTGGATCTGGCGTTTCGTAGTTTATCGTTGGAGGGATGATGCCATCTCTCATTGCCATTATAGATATGACGGCTTCGATCGCACCAGCACCGCCCAAGCAGTGTCCAGTCTGACCTTTGGTTGAACTAACTGGTGGGCACTTATCACCAAAAACAGCCTTTAATGCAGCTGTCTCATTTTTATCATTTACTGGTGTTGAAGTACCATGCGCATTGACATAGTCTATCTTTACGCCTTTTGCCATATCAAGTGCTTGCTTCATCGCGCTTAATGGACCTTCAAGTGTTGGTGACGTGATATGGTGTGCATCTCCGCTCTCACCAAAGCCAACTACTTCAGCGTAAATTTTAGCACCTCTTGCAACAGCTGACTCATACTCTTCAAGCACAAGCGCGCCAGCGCCCTCGCCCATTACAAAGCCATCGCGGTTTGCATCAAATGGTCTTGATGCCTTACTTGGCTCATCATTTCTAGTTGATAGCGCTTTCATCGCTGCAAAACCACCTATGCCAACGCCACAGATAGTTGATTCGGCGCCGATAACTAGCATATTTGTTGCTTGACCGATCATTATGCATTTTGCGGCTTGTGATATCGCATGAGTGCTTGCTGCACAAGCTGTTACGCTTGATAAATTTGGACCTTTTAGTCCGTGGTTTATTGAAACTATGCCACCTAGCATATTTACAAGTGCAGATGGGATGAAAAATGGCGAAATTCTCTTTACGCCTTTTTCAAAATATGTGATTGAGTTTTTCTCAATATTTGGCAAACCACCTATACCAGCCGCTGAACTAACGCCAAATTTATGAGCGTCAAACTCTTTAAAATTTGCATCAGCCATAGCCTCGTTAGATGCTTTTATGCCAAGCTGTATGAAACGATCTACTTTTTTCACCTCTTTGCCGTCTAAAATGCTATTTGGATCAAAATCAGTTATCTCGGCAGCAATTTTAACAGGGAATTCGCTTACATCAAAGCTCGTGATCTCTTTCACACCTGTTTTACCCTCGCAAATAGCCTTAAAAGAGCTCTCTTTATCAAGACCAAGTGCGTTTATCATGCCAATACCAGTTACAACGACTCGTTTCAATACATCTCCTTAAATCAAACTATGCAAATTTAAATTATTTGCCTAGTTTTTCTATATAATTTACAACGTCTTGAATGCTTACTAATTTCTCTGCTTCGCTATCAGGAATTTCTACTTCAAATTTCTCTTCTAAAGCCATAACTAGCTCTACAACGTCAAGTGAATCAGCGCCTAAATCTTCGATGATTTTAGACTCTAGTTTTACCGCTTGTGGATCTACGCTTAGTTGCTCTACAACTACGTCTCTTACGTCTTCAAATACTGCCATTTAAGGTCTCCTTATAAAAAATGTCTGTTATCTTATAATATTTACGCTTTTATTTATTTTAAATTTCAAAACTTGTTCAAATTTCATTACATATAAAGTCCGCCGTTTATTTTTAGCGTCTCACCAGTCACGTAGCTAGCGTGATCACTTAGTAAAAATGCCACAGCCTCGGCCACCTCACTAGCGCTGCCAAAGCGTTTTAGCGGGATATTATCGCTATAAGTTTTTTTCACCTCATCACTTAGCCCATGTGTCATATCAGTCTCGATAAAGCCCGGAGTTACGCTGTTAAAGCGGATATTTCTACTTGCGCCCTCTTTTGCAAAGCTCTTACTCATGGCGATTAGTCCGCCCTTGCTGGCTGAATAATTCACCTGCCCAGCATTTCCCATCTCGCCAACGATAGATGCGACGTTTACGACCGCTCCAAAACGCTTTTTACTCATCACTTTTAAAGCCTCTCTACATCCTATAAAAGCTGAAGTTAAATTTGCATTTATCACATCTGTAAATTCGCTAGTTTTCATGCGAAGCGCTAGCTTGTCATTTGTGATACCAGCGTTATTTACAAGGTAGCTTAGTTCACCGTCGCTATCGACTATCAAATTTATACCTTTTATAAACTCATCTTCGTCTGTCGCGTCAAATTTTATCACCGCAGCCTTGCCGCCATTTTGCTCGATCTCAGCCTGCAAAGCGTCTGCTATCTCAGGCTTTGAGCGGTAGTTTATCCACACTTTTAAGCCCATACTTGCAAGCGTCTTTGCAATCTGTGCGCCGATACCTCTGCTTGCACCTGTTATTAGCACGTTTTTTCCGCTAAATTTCATAGATTCTCCTTATAAATTTTGCTTATATTATCAAATTTAAAATAACGCCTCGTCCATCTCAGCTGGGATCTCAAGCCCCATGAGCTTTAAAACGCTAGGCGCGATGTTATTTAGACCGCCATTTTTTAGCTCCTTAACCCCATCAGCCATCACAAAACAAAAGACGTCATAGGTAGTGTGATTTGTCAGTAGCTCGCCACTGCTATCACGCATCTCTTCGCAGTTTCCATGATCGCTCGTGATGATCATCGCGTAGTTTTTCTCTTTTGCCTTGGCGTAAATTTCTCCAAGAGCCCTATCCACCGCTTCGACTGCTTTTATAGCGGCCTCGTAGTTACCAGTGTGTCCCACCATATCGCCATTTGCGAAATTTACCACGATGAAGTCTTGCTCATCATCCATGCCCTTTAGCACGGCTTTGCAAACCTCAGCAGCGCTCATCTCTGGCTTTTCGTCGTATGTTTTTACTTTTGGACTAGGGATGAGCACCCTAGTTTCGTTGCTAGCTGGCTCTTCAACGCCACCATTAAAGAAAAAAGTTACGTGGGCGTATTTTTCAGTCTCTGCCGTGTGAAGCTGCCTTAGTCCAGCCGCTGCTATGACCTCGCTTAGGGTGTTTTTTATCTTTTCATTTTTAAATAGCACTTCAAATTTAAAATTTGCGTCGTATTCGGTCATGGTGATTAGATTCTTGATAGCAAAAGGTCGCTCAAACTCGCTAAATTTCTCTTCACCCAAAGCCTCGCAAATCTCTCTTGCTCTATCATTTCTAAAATTTATAAAGATCACGCCGTCATCTTTGCCCATGCCCTTAAAACCATTAAAACTTGCTGGCTTTACAAACTCGTCAGTCACGCCCTCGTCGTAGCTTTTTTGCAGATACTCGCTTGGTGCTAGATCACTTAAATTTGCCCCATTTACTAGGCTATCATAGGCCTCTTTTACGCGCTCCCAGCGTTTATCTCTATCCATCGCATAAAATCTCCCGCAAACGGTCGCTACCTTAAATTTAGCCTCCAAGCTTTTTATGAAATTTAGACCGCTATTTGGGCTAACGTCACGTCCGTCGGTGATAGCGTGGGCAAAAACTTCGCAGCCACTTTTGCTAGCAAGCTCGCACATGCCATCAAAATGCTCCATGTGAGAGTGCACGCCACCGTCGCTATAAAGCCCTATGACGTGAATTTTTTTGCACTTTTTAAAAAGAGCTTTTAGCGCTTCATTTTCTGCTAGCGAGCCGTCAGCAAAAGCACGTGAAATTTTGACCAAATTTTGATATAAAACTCGACCGCTTCCTATGCACATGTGCCCTACTTCGCTATTTCCCATCTGCCCTTCAGGTAGTCCCACAGCGTTTCCAGAGGTTTTTATGAGCGAGTTTGGAATTTCTTTAAAAAATTTATCGTAGTTTGGCTTTTTGGCCGCCTCAAATGCATTAAATTTGCCATTTTTATTTGATCCAATGCCATCAGTTATTATAAGTATAGTTTTTTGAGCCATTTTTAAATTTTATCCTTAAATTTAGATAATTTTTAAGGCCATTATACTAAAATTGCTTTTTTTTAAAATAAAGGCCCCTATGTTTTACTATATCTATGAAATTTTAAATTTTAATATCTTTCAGTATATCACCGTTCGCGCTGGCATCGCTTTTTTCATAGCATTTATCTTGACAGCTTATCTGATGCCTAAATTTATCGCTTGGGCAAAGGCAAAAAACGCCGCCCAGCCTATCTATGAACTTGCCCCGCAAACTCACCAAAAAAAGGCCAAAACGCCAACCATGGGCGGACTTGTCTTTGTCTTTACGGCTGTGATCGCCACGATCATCTGTGCTAGGCTTGATAACGCCTTTGTGTTAGCATCGCTCTTTTGCCTAGTTTGCTTTACTTTGCTTGGCTACAAGGATGACTACAGCAAAATTTTAGGTGCGAAAAACCACGCCGGCCTAAGCCCAAGGGCAAAGCTCTTTTTTCAGTTTTCAATCGCTTTTTTGCTCGCAGCATTTCTCTACTTTAGCAAAGAGCTAAACACCGAGTTTTACCTGCCATTTTACAAGCAGCCGATCTTTGACATGAAAATTTTTGCCATTTTCTTTTGGACACTAGTCATCGTCGCAGCCTCAAATGCGGTAAATTTAACAGACGGACTTGACGGACTTGCCGCCGTACCATCGATATTTTCGCTTCTAACTCTTGGCGTTTTTGCCTACATTTGCGGCCACGCTGTCTTTAGCTCATACCTACTTTTACCAAAGATAGCAGGCGTTGGCGAGAGCGTCGTTGTAGCCTCTGCGCTAATTGGCTCACTCATGGGCTTTTTGTGGTTTAACTGCCATCCGGCCGAGGTCTTTATGGGCGATAGCGGCAGCCTTAGCGTTGGCGCATATATCGGCTTTATGGGCGTTGCGACCAAAAATGAAATTTTACTCATCATCATCGGCCTCATCTTTGTCGTTGAAACGCTAAGCGTCATCTTGCAGGTGGGCAGCTTTAAAATTTTTAAACGCAGAATTTTCTTAATGGCACCTATACATCACCATTTTGAGATCAAAGGCTGGGCTGAAAACAAGATCATCGTGCGCTTTTGGATCATCGCGCTTTTAGCAAATTTGATCGCACTGACCGCGCTAAAGATCAGGTAGATCATGCGAGCGCAGATAGAGCCTGACTTTGAGAGTGCTAGAAAAAAGTATGATGAAATTTTGGAGCAAATTTTAGCCTACACCGACTATTGCGACGAATTTGGCGATGAGGACGGCGAAGAGTACCGCAAGGTAGAGCAGCGTCTAGCCAAGATAAGCGGCAAGGATATGAGTAAATTTAGCCTGCATGAGTGGTGGGAGGCTGAGGGCGCTGAAAATCTCGCCTTTGATATCGCCTTGCCAGAGCCAAAAGTGGTGGCTGATATAACAAAAGACGAGCTTAGCGAGATCGTGGAGCGCATGTTGGCGCCTGTGGCTGAATTTGATGATGACTTTTTAGAGGCATTTTACGCAAGAGTGACATTTGCCTGCAAAGGTGCATATTTTGCAGAGTTTTTAAAGCTAAATTTTGCCAAAACATTTAGCTTTGAGCTCTTTGAGCGCCGCGAGATAGAGGGCGTGATGCGTGAGCTAAGTGCTAACGAGATAGTAGAAATTTTATGGGGCAAAAGAGGATAAAAGCATGAGAAAATCACTATTTGGCTATGGTGGCACGACAAAGGCTATCGCTAAAAACTTCGTAAATGACGGACTTTGGGACATCTATGATGATAAATTTAGTGAAGCTTCAAAGGATGAGTTTGGCAATGCTCTTTTGCCAGTTAGCGAATTTGACCCAGCAAAGAGCGGCCTAGAGATACCAAGCCCTGGCATCCCGCCTCACCACGAGCTTATCAAAAAAGCTAAAAATTTAATCAGCGAATATGACTATTTTTATGAAATTTACAAGGCGCATTTGCCATTTAATGTCTGGATAAGCGGCACAAACGGCAAGACGACGACCACAAAGATGATGCAGCACCTGCTAGAGAGCAAAGGCTCAGTCATGGGCGGAAACGTCGGCATCGCGCTAGCAAATTTAGACCCGCACGCTAAAATTTGGATACTTGAGACTAGCTCATTTACCCTGCACTACACAAACCGCGCAACACCTGGTATCTACGTGCTTTTGCCGATCACTCCAGATCATCTAAGCTGGCATGGCAACATGAGCGAGTACGAAAAGGCAAAGCTTAAGCCGCTTGCTAGCATGAGTGAAACGAGCGTAGCTATCGTGCCTGAAATTTACGCTAAAACGCCTACAAAAGCCAAAGTGATCGCCTATAAAGATGAGAGCGACTTGGCTAAATTTTGCGGTGTAAATTTGGGCGATATAGCCTTTAAAACGCCGTTTTTACTTGATGCACTGCTGGCACTTGCGGTGGAGAAAATTTTATTTGACCGCTGTGATGTGGAGCTTTTAAACACCTTTGTTATTGAAGCAAACAAGCTTGAAGAATTTACTGATAACAAGGGTCGAACCTGGGTAAATGACACAAAAGCGACCAACATAGATGCGAGCATTCAAGCCGTAAAACGCTACAAAGATCACTTTATGCACCTAATCTTAGGTGGCGATGACAAGGGCGTTAGCATGGATGAGCTATTTGAAATTTTAAAGGCTCTTAAAGTCAAAATTTACGCCATCGGCTCAAATAGTGACAAACTTATGAATTTAGCTGCTAAATTTAACGTGCCTGCCCTAAAATGCGACTTTTTGCAAAATGCTGTAAATGAGATAAGCAAAGAGCTAAAAAAAGGAGAGATAGCGCTTCTAAGCCCAGCAGCTGCGAGCCTTGATCAGTTTAAGAGCTATGCCGAGCGAGGAGATAAATTTAAAGAGTTTATAAGGGCTCTTTGATTTTAAGCTATTTTTAGATCTTGGCGCTTTGTCTAAATTTTGTCACTAAATTTAAAGAAAAAAGCAAAAATTTTCTCTATAAGAGTTTTTTATTGAATACTTTTTAAGTTTATGCTAATATTTGGCGAAAAAATTAAGGAAGAATTTTATGCCAATTACCCCTAGAAATGATGCAAATTTTAAAGAAAACTTAATAGATATCATCAAACTATCATATAGTGCCGACATCAATAAGCCTTTCATCTCTGACGACAAGCTACTTATGGGATATAGCTTTGACCTAAAGGACGATTTAGACGCGATATGTACTCAAATTTATGGTACCAACAAAGCAAAAGTGATTGAGGCTATTAGAAAAACCATAACCAACACTACAACAAAAACCGTGGCTTCAAAGATAGATATAGAGAAGCTTTTTAACGATATAAATAATGCTGCAAGGGCCGCTTACGGCGCAGAGTTGCCTGAGTTTAAATTTAGCCAAGATGAGCAGCTAAATGCCATTTTAGAGTCAAAGCTAAAGTTACTAGTGGCTGATATAAAAGAGAAGTTAAGAGGCTCGTCGCTTGCAAATTTAGAAGAGGTCAAGCTCACTTCATCTGGGACGTCACAGATCTCAAAAGAGCATGTGGCGCTTTTAGCCCTGCTTCACATAAGTAGCAAGAAAAATATCGACCCAGCTTTAGCAAAATACATCAAGAGTAAAAGTCGCTTTAAAGCGTGGTTTTGGCTAGCTCACGAGAGCTTTAGCGGTGATAATCCACACAACCTTAAACTTTTAAGACAAAAGATCTCAGCTCAGTTTGGCCTTTACGAGTCAGACGAAAACAATAGAGCTCTAAGCGACTCATCTAGCACGGCTAGCATGGAGCGCGTCAGCTTTGGCGAGTGTATAGACATCTTTACCCACCTAAATATCTCTAAAGCTATGTATGTAACAAAAGACAAAAACGGCAAAGAGCATAAAGAGGACGTCACTCACTTAGAATTTATGCAAAAAGACGAAGAGAGATCAAACAGTACTGCTTCAAAGTGTGATGGGCTATTTAAGCCATTTGCTGGTAAGCTAAATTCTCTTTTGAGCTCTGAGACATCAAAGAAATTTGAGACCGAAAATATCTACTGCGTAAATTTAACATCCTCTTCTACATCTAACGCTTCAAGGATAAATAAGCTCTTAAAAAGAAGA
>NZ_POYR01000139.1:0-564 GCF_002912425.1 Campylobacter concisus | reverse complement strand
GGCATATCATATTTTCGAAAATAGATTGGAAGGGGTGATTAAGATTGCGATAGAAGGAAAATGAGAATTATACTATTACTTGTTGGAATCCGGTGCACGGAGTTGCCAAAAAGCTACGGCAGCGGCTGCTGCCACATTGAGTGAGTCGACATCATGTGACATGGGGATGCGTACTACATAGTCGGCTTCGGCAATCGTTTCGTATGATAGTCCGTCTCCTTCAGTTCCCATTATAATAGCTAATTTAGGCTCGGTTGCCAAAAGAGGGTTATCGATGGAGATGGAATCATCCGTTAGTGCCATAGCTGCTGTACGGAATCCTAAATCGTGAAGTTTGCTAAAGGTGGTATCCAGCCAAGTCCATGGTACCAGAAAGACTGACCCCATAGATACTCTTACTGCACGACGGTTGAGCGGATCACAGGAAGTAGGAGTGAGCAATACAGCATCTATGCCAAGAGCAGCAGCAGAACGGAAAATGGCTCCGATATTGGTTGCATCAACTACGCCGTCTATTACCACGATGCGGCGGGCTTCCCGACATATTTCTTCGATGTTATGTGG
>NZ_POYR01000138.1:0-473 GCF_002912425.1 Campylobacter concisus | reverse complement strand
GTATAATGTAACGCTCGATACAACAGACGTTATCCATGCATCCATTGACGAAGTAATGGTGACTTTCTTTGAAACAACGCTATTGGTAGTGCTTGTAATCTTCCTCTTTCTACAAAACTGGCGGGCTGTCATCATTCCTTGTATCACGATACCTGTTTCACTGATTGGTACGCTGGCAATCATGTCGTTATTCGGTTTCTCTATCAATACATTAACACTATTCGGACTGATATTGGCGGTTGCCATCGTAGTGGATGATGCTATTGTGGTTGTAGAAAACTCCACGCGTCTGTTGGATACCGGGCGATATACAGCACGGCAAGCCGTAACGGAAGCAATGGGAGAAATTACAGGCCCCATCGTGGGGGTGGTTTTAGTATTGCTTGCCGTATTTATCCCTACCACCCTTGTCAGCGGAATATCAGGACAGTTGTACAAACAGTTTGCCTTGACCATTGCAGCCAGTACCGTAC
>NZ_POYR01000137.1:0-547 GCF_002912425.1 Campylobacter concisus | reverse complement strand
GATTCGCAACTGTTTATAGAGGTTTTAGATGAGTATTTTAAGCTAGGCGATCCATTTTCATTATATTTGGATCATCGTATTCTTATAAAGATTTTGGGCAAAAATGGTGCTTTTGAGTTTATAGAAAAACATAATTTTAAAGCAAAAGATTTTTGGAGATTTGGGATATTTGCAGCCATAGACGAAAACGATATCACTCAAACAGATGTTAAGAATTTGCTTGATTTGTATAAAAGTGCCGATATTGCAAATATTCCACAATACTTTGGCTATTTGCAAAAGTATGAAAATATCGAAAAAGACATTACGCTAAAAATATTAAAAGTACTTTGCAATAGGGCTATCGGCAATAACAAATTTTTAATAACTATTGAGATGTTTTTCTGCCATTTTACGAGTATGTTAGATGAATATATCAAAACAGACAAAAAACTGATAGAAACAGCATATTTTATGAGACTAAAAGATAATATAAATTTTGATCATGATGCCAACATCTTAAATAAATTTCTAAACTATGATTCTGATTTTATACACAGATATATAA
>NZ_POYR01000136.1:0-1688 GCF_002912425.1 Campylobacter concisus | reverse complement strand
ATTTTAGATAGCTCTGGCATGAAATTTGTGATAAAAATTGCCGAAGTGGATGAAATTTTTATAAATTTCAAAGATGACCTTAAATTTAAAAGCGAAACCTCGCAACTTCGCTACATTTGTGGCTCAAAAAGCCTCTACCGCTTAGTAAAAAGCGAGATCATAAAGATAAAAGAATTTGATAAAAAAGCCTTTTTAAACTACCATTTAAAGGCATTTTTGCCATTTTCTAGCATAAGCTACTTGGCACAAGAGCCAAATTTAAAAAGTGGCTTTGGTGGGATCGATGAAATTTACCACTTAAACTGCATACTAAACTGCCTAGATAGCGACGTTTCGGTTAGATCGCAAGCCCTTAAAGTGATGAATGAAAAAGAGATCGCAAGTTTTAACCTAAATGTCGATTTTTTACTAAGCTTGCTAAGTGCTTTAAATTTAACCCAAAATACCGATACTTTCAGTGCTTCAAGTGTCGAGATCACGACAAATTTCATGCAGACAAAGTCCAAAAAGCTGCAAGACAACGAGAGCGTCATCAGCCAAAAGATGCTAAGCTCGATGAATAACGTAGCCATTTATTCAAGATTTATCGCAGCTTCGCTTTGCAGGCCATTTTTCAAAAGCGAGTTAAGCTTCGAGCAGAGAAAATTTGCTAGGCTAAAAAATGGCTTTTATGAGATAAATGGCGTCATCTACGTGCCACTTCACAAAAAGCCAGCCCTTATCGAGGATCTCATAAATGAGCTTTTGGAGCTAAAAGATGTGGATTATAAATTTGATATAAGCGCGATCTTTTATATCAAGCGAGCCATCATCACAAAAGATGGTTTAGAGCGCGCTATCAGCGAGTTTAAGAAGATATTTTTAAGAGAAAATTCCTACGCTATCTTAAAATCCTTGCTCGATGCGCAGATGATACAAATTTTGATAAAACCGATGGAGCATATCTCCCAGCTAGCAGAATATGACGGCTATCACGAATTTACGGTTGATGAGCATAGCATTTTAAGCGTCAAATTTCTTGAAAATATAAAAGATAAATTTATAAAAAATCTCTATGCTGAGCTTTGCTTGGAGGGCAAAACGATGCTAAAGATCGTGACGCTTATGCATGACGTTGGCAAAGGACTTGGCAAGGATCATGCAAATATCGGGGCAAATATCTTTAGAGCCTACGCAAACAAGCTAAATTTAAGCCAAAAGGCCGTAAATATCGGCGTTACGCTCGTAAAATACCACACCCTAATGAGCAACGTCTCAAACAGAGAGGACATCTACTCGCAGCGCGTCATCTTTGCCTTTATCTCAAAGCTTGGCGACAAGCAGGTCTTAAAGCTACTTTACATCCTTAGCTACTGCGTGATAAACGCCACAAATGAGAGGCTTTACAACGCCTACACAGCAAAGCTTTTAAGAGAGCTTTATGAAATTTCTCTTAGCGCATTTAGCGATGAAAATTTACTTGATGAAGCGACAAGGCGAGTAAAAAAAGAGCAGTCTATAAAACGAAATAGCGAGTTTTTGGCGCTTGAGCCAAAGCTACAAGAGAAAATTTTTAAGATCACATCAAATTTGGTCTTTACAAAATATAGCGCGAGCGAGATCATAAATTTAAGCAAAGTGGCTGATAGCTTAAACGAAACAGAAATTTTCATAAACAATAGTAAAAATTTAAGCATTCAAATTTATAC
>NZ_POYR01000135.1:0-434 GCF_002912425.1 Campylobacter concisus | reverse complement strand
ATTTAACAAATAAAGATATGGTAAATAAGATAAAAGACTATGCTGATATAGCCGATGTTGCTTATGCTTTTTTTGAGTATATAGATGAGAATGAAATTTGGAGTTTTTCGGATAAATTTTGTAATTAATAAACCTTAACTAGGCATAATAAATTAATAATATTATAAATATAATCACAATAAAATTAAAAGAAATTTTATATCTTGTATAGTTTAAATTTAAAAGGATTTATGATGAAAAAAGTCAAGTTTATAGTTTTTATCTGCTTATTTATACTTCTACCACTTGCTTATTTTAATGGCTTTATAAGAATTTCTGATCTAACTAGCGAGCAAGAGAGCATTGCTAAAAAATATGGTGGTGTTTATGTATTTGATGAGAAGCTAGAAAAAGAGATAGATAAGAGAGAGGAAGAGAGGGATAAGGTTAATAAG
>NZ_POYR01000134.1:0-23665 GCF_002912425.1 Campylobacter concisus | reverse complement strand
CTCTCCCTTACTGGGATGTTGGAAAAGTAGGTCGTTGCGGGCTTTGCTTAATCTGCTTTAATTCTTATATTATTTAATACTAGTTTTTATTAGTGTTACTTCTTGTCTAAGTGTAAAATAGTAGTTTGTTCTTTTTTAATTCTGCTATGCTATATTTATTTCATTGCTTGTTAAAAGTGCCGAACCTTAGCTATTTGATATTAGCATGACCTCTAAGCTGATCTGCAACATTGCAGTCAAAAAGTCATTTTTGAGGTGATGCGTTGATAGTTTATGTATTTATTGTTCTTGTTAAAGTTTTATTACACACAAACGAGCACGATGCTAAATTTATTAAATTTAACACTGCCTCATGCAAAAGTGTATACTTATATTAAGCTAAACGAAAAGTATTAAGTTATATTATTTTTTTAAGATTTATCAAATTTCTTTAAAGGAGAGCGTATGAAACTAGCATTTTCAAAAGCTGTTTTTGTAGCAGCTGGCATTGCCTTATTCGCAGGCTCACTCTTAAACGCAGAGGATAAATTTAGTCCTGTCATAGTCATACATGGTGGCACTAGCGGACTTGAGCTTACCAAAGATGAGTTTAAAGTGCGCGAAGAGCCTATGAAAAAGGCACTTTTGGCTGGCCAAGCTGTGCTTGAAAAAGGCGGTAGCGCGATGGATGCGGTGACGGCAGCCATTATGGTGTTAGAAGATGATCCAAATTTTAATGCTGGCAAGGGCGCAGTATTTACAGCTGATGGCTTTAATGAGCTAGATGCTTCTATTATGGACGGTTCTACTAAAAAAGCAGGCGCAGTCGCTATGGCAAGGCATATCAAAAATCCGATTCTTGGTGCAAGAGTCGTAATGGACAAGACTTGGCACACTCTTGTTGCTGGCGAGGGAGCTGACAAACTAGCCAAAGAAAACGGCCTAGAGATGGTTGATCAAAAGTACTTTTTCACGCAGTTTAGATATGATGCACTTCAAAG
The DNA here is from genome assembly GCF_002912425.1 of Campylobacter concisus. Taxonomy (GTDB): domain Bacteria; phylum Campylobacterota; class Campylobacteria; order Campylobacterales; family Campylobacteraceae; genus Campylobacter_A; species Campylobacter_A concisus_AH. Next base: position 22,685 of record NZ_POYR01000134.1, on the reverse strand, counting down.
GGCTAAGGAGAAACAAAAGCTCATGCTTGATAGTGAAAAGACAAAGAAAACTTCACTAAATTTATATGAGCGACCATATCTTGGTACTGTTGGAGCGATAGCGCTTGATAAAAATGGCAATCTAGCCGCAGCAACAAGCACTGGTGGCATGACAAATAAAATGACTGGCCGTATAGGCGATAGTCCGATAATTGGCTCTGGAACCTATGCAGATAATGACTCAGTGGCAGTCTCTTGCACTGGTACAGGCGATATCTACATGCGTGTAAATGCTGCTCATGAGGTCTCAGCCCTTTATAAATTACAAAACTTCAGATGTGCAAAAAGCAGCTGAAGAGGCTGTAAAAGAGGTAGCAGCACTAGGTGGCAGTGGTGGTATCATCTCTATCGATAAATTTGGTAAGACTGGCTTTGCTTGGACTAAAGATAAACTTGGTATGTATCATGGTGAGGCAATACTGGGAGCTAAACCAGTTGTTTACTGGCCACTTGGCGAGAAATGATTAGATAGCTAGGTCGGATTATATCCGGCCTAGTTTTTAAAGGGAGAAAGTTTATTAAAATATATAAATTGCTCCAAGAACGATAAATGCTCTTAGGCAAAAACCGCCGATTAAATTTATATTAAGTGTTGTCTTGTCTAGCCAACTTTGATAAAATTCTCTTGGTTTTTAAAAAACGGTTTTAGTGCCTCGTAGGCTGTTTGGATCTTTTTAAATTTAGCGTTATATTCGTTTTTGATGCTTTCACTCTTGTTTGAGTGTCTATCTGGGTGATAAATTTTAGCAAGGGCTAGGTAGCTATCTCTTACAGTTTCGAAGCTGTCGCTATTTGAGCAGCCTAAAATTTCAAAATTTTCTTCTAGTAAATTTGCCAAAGCGCTGAAGCGACTTTTAAATTTGGCCGAGTTTTGAACCTTGTAGTTTCTTTTGAACTCTTTAAATTTGACTTCATTGTAGTTAAAATTTACTATAAATTTTAGATGTTCGCGTCTTGAAATGATCTCTTCAATCAAGTCAAAGTCGCTATCTTTTTTTATCTTTAGGCTAAATTTATGATTTTTCTCATCAAATTTAGACTCATTGCCTTTGAAATTTTGCAAAATGTAGCTAGCAAAAGCTCTTGGAGTGTTATTTAGCGTAAAGATCATCTCGTTATTAAAAAAATCGATGTCGATATTGTAGATGTTTGTCAGAGCGTTTCTTTGCACTAAAGATAGTTTTATAGTTTTATATTTTGCAAAGGTCACGTCAAGCTCGTTGCCCTGTTTTTCATAGAGTTTTTTTATAAATTTTAAGAAGCATTTTCGCTGTGGGATCTCGCTCTCTTCGTAAAAAGAGATGATCTTGTCTTTGTTTGCTAGGGTTTTTGTGAAATTTTTACTTATCAGTGCGCGAAGCTCGCAAAAAAGAGCGTCGCTATCGGTTAAAATGCTTAAAGATTCTAAAGTTTGGGTTATATTCATGGGTTTCTCCATTCAAAATATCCCTATTTAAAGCAACTAGCGTTCCAAAGTTAAATTTTTCTGATATTGCTATCTTTTGTATATGCCAAAAACTCATCTCTTAGCTTTTGTTCTTTGTGTAAGATCGCTTCCTCTTTTGTGTGAGAAGCGGCTTCTTTTTGGGGTTTTTTGGCTACACCTTGCTCTCTTGTAAGCTCTTTTTTGATCTCTTTTAGACTATCGAAAAAATCGTTCATTTTTGCTCCTTTTGTTCAAAGGATTTTACTAAAAAGGTTATAAATTTAAAATGAATACAATCTCTTTTTAAGGAAAGTTTGGTTAATATCACAACTTAATTTTTCATGTGCGCTCGTAGCTCAGCTGGATAGAGCATTTGATTGCGGTTCAAAAGGTCAGAGATTCGAATTCTCTCGGGCGCACCATCCTTTTCTCCCCAAATTTTATTTTCAGACCACTTTTTAGATTAGTTAAATTTATAAAAAACTCTATTTAGATATAGCCCTTCAGCAGGCGCAGGTATGCGAGATAGGGCAGGATGTCCATTTAGCGAAGCTTTGATGAGCTTGCCACCATCTTTTTGCTTCAGCGCTTTTAGTAAATTTGCAACCATGAGGCGTACTTGACCACGTAAAAAGCCATTTGCCTTAAAAACGATGATAGTTTGCTCTTTGTATGCGTAGCAAAATGCTTTATAAATTTCTCGCACTGGGCTTTTTATGTCGCTCCCAGTTTTCATATATGCGCTAAAATCATGCTCGCCGATAAAATTACGCAAAATTTCATTTGCCTTTTTGATGTCAAATTTAGGCAAAAACACCTTGTAGTTTGAGCTAAAAACATCAAATTTACCGTGATCTATCACATATCTATACGACCTTGCCACCGCGTCATATCTCGCTTGAAAGCTATCATCCACCAAATTTATGCGTTTTATATGAATGCTTGGGTGTGCATGGCGGTTTATAAGATCTTGCAATCGCTTTAAATCTTTAAAGTGATTGCCACAAATGACGCTTGAGCTTTGGTTGTTTGCGTGCACGCTTTTATCGGTGCGCGAGCTAGAGACCACCCTTTCGAAAATGCCAACGTGAGCTAGGGCGCGCTCTAATTCATCTTCTACGCCGTTTTCGTGCGGCTGGGTCTGTGAGCCTTGAAATTTCGAGCCATCGTAGCTGTAGATTAGCTGAATTTTCATCAGTATCTTCGTGTAATCTTGGCTTTATAAAGCAAGACACCAGCTAGTAAAAACACAAAAAATATGAGTGGTATCGCAAGTGCTGGCTTTGATGAAAAGAGCATTATGAGTGTAAAATAGCCAAACAAAACGCCAAAAGTGCCCACATAGACCATGCCCTTTTCGTATCTATATGTGACGATGCCAAGGCTGATCGCAAAGAGCGTGCTTGCAAGCGGAAATAGCGCCACTAGGATGTAAGTGCTAAGGTCTTTTCTGCGTTTATCGCTGCTAGTTGCCTCCATCCAGTACTCTTTGATGCTGCCAACGTCACTTATTTTCTCGCTTTGGGCGGTTCTTATCTTCATCGATTTGAAATTGCTTTGATGATAAATTTCATCTCTGATGTCATACATTTTGCCCTCGTTTAAAGAGAGCTCTACGCTTTGACCCACGTTTATGATCTTTGCATTTTTGGCGGTTATTAGGCGCTGTGAGTCTTTAACAAAGGGGTTAAACATCACGATATCTTTGTAGATCGTGCCATTTTTGTCTTCGCTTTCGCTGCCCACATAGACCATCCAGTCGGAGAATTTTTGTCCAAACTGGGTTGGCTTTAAATTTAGCTTAGCAACTGTCTTTTTATAGTCGATGAAATTTGCATTTAGCTGGGCGGCTATCGGTATCATGACGATGGCGATAACGAGCAAGGCAGCACTTAAAAGAGCTGAAAATGCTAAGAAAAATCTTGCTATTTTATTTGGCGAGCCACCAAGTGTAAAGATGACGATACTTTCATTCTCTTTTGATAGCCTAAAAAGTGTCATCGCAAGTGAGACGAAAAATGCGATAGGCACGACAAAGAGCAGCACGCGTGGGAGCATAAATGAGTAGAGTTTAAAGAGCTCGCCAAAGCTGATCTCGATGTATGAGGTGATACGCGCGATCTGGATGAAAAAGACGATCGACATGATCAAAAAAAGCGTACTAAATAGCGATGCGAACGTGCCTAAAAAGTTAAACAAAAGATATTTATTTACTCTACTCATAAATTAACCTTAAAATTTCTAAAATTTGTGCGTCAAAAGCGTAGGTGACAAGCAGCCCCAGGCTTAAAAACGGCACAAAGGCTAGCTCGTAGCACTTTTTGCGAACGAGCGCATAGACTGGAAGCGTAAGAAGTGCGGCCAGATAGATCGCCACAAGGGCTAGCTTGGCTGGTAAAATAGCTCCGATGATCGCTGCGATAAATATGTCGGCACTGCCCATGGCTTCGCGCTTCATCGCATAGCTCACGACAAACCTAAGCGCCCAAAATATAAATCCAAAGAGGATTAAATTTAAAATTTGAGCAAAATTTCCTTTAAAGATAAAAATCAGCAAGGCATAGGCAAATGCAAAAAATAGCGCCGCAAAAAGGAGCGGATCTGGCACAGCTTTATACCTTATATCTATGACGCTAAGGGCTAGTAGCACGATAAAGCAAAGCCCTAAAAATAGCGCATAAAGCAGGGTTTCTACGCTCAAAATTTCGCCGCACTCTTTAAAAAAGCAGATCAGAAAAAGTATCCCAGAGGCTAGCTCAACTAACGGATAGACAAGGCTTATCTTTTGCTTGCAAAAGGCGCATTTTCCGCCTAAAAATAGCCATGAAAAAAGCGGGATATTGTGATAAAAATTTAGCTTGTGAGAGCATTTTGGGCAGTGTGAGGCTGGGAAATTTATACTTTCACTTCGTGGCAAGCGGTATATCAGCACATTTGAAAATGAACCTACGCAGATGCCAAAAACAAAAGCAAAAACAGCAAAAAAGATGACCAAAATATCCATTATCTCACTAAACTCCGCCAAATCTTCGCTCTATATCTTTAAATTTAGCCACGATCCCACCAAGCTCGTCCTTGCCAAAGTCTGGCCAAAGTGTCGGCGTGAAAAAGAGCTCCGCATAGCTTGCCTGCCAGAGCATGAAATTTGAAAGCCTACTCTCGCCGCCAGTTCTAATGAGAAGATCCACTGGCTCACTCTCATCAAGTGCCGCATTTAGGCTCGCTTCATTTATCTCGCAGCCTTTTAAATTTAGTTTTTTCACAGCTCTTATGATCTCATCTTTTGAGCCGTAGTTTATAGCTAAATTTAAAAGTAAATTTGTATTTTCCCTTGTTGCGTCTTTGGTGATTTCTATCTCATTTTTTAGCTCGTCACTAAATGGCGAGATATTGCCAATCGTGTTAAATTTGATCCCATTTTTTATAAAATCATTACGCTTTAAAAGAAGAAATTTCTTAAGCAAATTCATCAAAAAATCAACCTCTTTTTGCGGTCTTTTCCAGTTTTCGGTGCTAAATGCGTAAAGGCTTAAAATTTTCACCCCATTATCGATGCAAAATTCGCACATATCGCTCACCACATTTGCTCCGGCCTCGTGCCCATTTGTCCGCAAAAATCCACGCTTTTTCGCCCAGCGTCCGTTGCCGTCCATGATGATAGCGAGGTGGTTAAGTTTGTTCAATGTTCTAGCCTTTAAAGTCAATTATCTGCTCTTTTTTGCTCCAAAGAGCGCTTACGTTTTGCACCATAACTGCGGCGCTGAATTCGCTTTTTAGCAAGCTTGCTACGTTGCTAAATGGAGTTGCGATCTCATATAAATTTTCATCTTTAAATTTAAAAACAAGCGGCGCAAAATTTGAAAATACCAGAAAAACTCTCATCTCATTTGCCTCTTTTTTAAGCTGGAAAATGCCGTTTGTACCGCTATACGCAAATGGTATATGCACGACGTTTTCTTGTAGAGCAAAGAGCATTTTAGCTAGTACTCTCATCTCATCTTTTGTTTTAACTTCGCTTAAGTTTTTAAATAAATAGTTGTAAAGCCACGATAAATTTTCGTTTTTTACCAAATTTTCTATCAAATTTAGCCCGTCAGCCAAAACGTCCTCATCTAAAATTTTTGGTTTTTCGTATAAATTTTTTATGACGATGTTTTCGCCCTGACTATGCACCTCGCCCCAGTATCTTGAGCCCACGTTTAGCTCTTTTACGCTCTTTGTGTTTAAATTTCTATTTGTGAAATTTAAGATGTATCTGTTAAAGCCGACCTTTTGGCTCACCAAAATGCTAAGCGGCAAGGACGAATTTATCGCTACTAGCGGAGCTTGACTATTGTTTGCTATCTTTTGGACGCGCGAGATTTGCTCTATCATAAATTTGCTGCTAGCTCCACGATACGCCCTGCGATCTCGTCTTTTGAGGCAAGCGGCAGCAGGGTTTCGCCGCCCCTTGTGATGAAATTTACCTCGTTTTGCTCGCTTGCAAAGCCATTTTTATCGCTTAAAATATTTAGACAAACTGCATCAAGCCCTTTTTTCTCTAGCATCGATCTAGCACTTTTAAGAGCGCTCTCGCTTGAGATTTCAAGCTTAAAGCCGATCTTTTTACATTTAAACTCTTTTAAGCTTTGCAAGATATCAACATTTCTATTTAGGCTTAAATTTAGGCTCTCCCCAACGTCCTCTTTTTTTATCTTGCCATCTATCTTTGTCGGTACAAAATCGCTCACCGCAGCGCACATTACAAGTAAATTTGCCCCCTCGCATTCACTCTTGCAAAGCTCTAAAAGCTCGCTACTTGAGCTAAATTTAAGGCTAAGAAACGGCTCGTTTGCGGTTTCAAAACTAGCAAGTAGTTTTACCTCCGCACCTGCGTAGTAAAAGGCTCTAGCCAAGGCTCTTGCCATCTTTCCGCTTGAGAAATTTGTAATGGCTCTTACATCATCTATCTTTTCGGTTGTTGCGCCGCCAGTGATCACCACTTTTTTGTCAGCAAAAAGTGGCCTGCTAAGCCTTTTAATGGCAGCTTCAACTATCGCTTCAGGGTTTGCAAGACCGCCCTTGCCAACGTCTCCGCAAGCTAGAGTTTTAAGCACTGGCTCAACTACTAAAGTGCCGTTTTTCTTTAAAATTTCAAGTGAATTTTGCGTCGCAAAATGCTCGATCATATTGTTATTTGCAGCTGGGGCAACGACTAAAGGCACGTGTGAGGCGGCGATTAGCGTTTGCATAAAGACATTGTCACAGATGCCAGCTGTTAGCTTATTTATCGTATTTACTGAGGCAGGTGCGATGAGGACTAGATCCATTTTAGAGTAGGCTATGTGATTTACGTCATCTTGCCAGTTTTGCGTTTGTGAGCTTAAAATTTTATGCTCGCTTAGCGCCTCAAAGCCGCTTACACTGCAAAATTCAAGCGCTCCGTCACTTAAAGCCACATAAACATCAGCGCCTTGCTTTTTAAGCAGCGATAAAATTTCGAATGCCTTATAAAAGGCGATGCTGCCGCAAACGGCAAGTAAAATTTTCTTATTTTTTAACATCGTCTTTGCCAAAGAATTTCTCAAAAAAGCCGCTTTTGTTCTCTTGACGACCTCTGCTGATAGCTAGAGCCCCGCTCTCAACGTCTTTTGTGATGGTGCTTCCTGCTGCGATGATGACGTTATCGGCGATATTTACAGGGGCAACTAGCTGCGTATCTGAGCCAACAAAGACGTTTTTGCCGATCTTGGTTTTGTATTTTGCCTTGCCGTCGTAGTTGCATGTGATCGTGCCACAACCGATGTTTGTGCCACTTTCTATCTCGCAGTCGCCAAGATAGCTCAAGTGTCCAGCTTTTACGCCGCTAAGAACGCCTTTTTTAACCTCGACGAAATTTCCTATATGTGTGTCAGAAATTTCAGAATTTGGCCTGATGTGAGCTAGTGGGCCGATGTCTGAGTTTTTTATGATGCTGCTTTCTATCACTGATGAGCTTTTAATGATGCTCTCAGTGATGACGCACTCACCAAGGATACTGACGTTTTCTTCTAGCACGCACTCACCTTCAAATTTAGCCCTGCTGTCTATGAAAATGCTCTCAGGCATGCGCATCAAAACGCCAGCTTTCATCAAATTTTGCTTGATCTCATCTTGCATTATTTTTTCAGCGATGCTAAGCTGAAATTTATCATTTATGCCCATGAAATTTTGCTCATTAACATTTACTGCAACGCACTTTAAACCCTTTTCGTTTGCTATTTTTATGGCGTCAGTTAAGTAGTACTCTTTTTGTGCGTTTTGATTGCTAATAAGCGGTAAAATTTGCTCTAGCGCCTCGCGTTTAAAGCAGTAGCAGCCAGCATTTACGCTTTTTATAGCAAGTTGCGCTTCGCTCGCATCTTTTTGCTCGACGATGGCCTCAACTTTGCCGTTTTTTATGATAACTCTGCCGTAGCCAAAAGGATTTGCTGCTTCAAATGAGCTCATAACCACGTCTGCTTCGGCATTTGCTAGGCGCATAAGGTCAGTTGATCTAACAAGTGGCATGTCGCCGCAAGTGACAAGCACCTTTTCGCCGCTTAGGCTTACGCCCTTTATCGCGCCAGCAGTGCCTGGGAAATTTGCTAGATCTTGCTCGAAAATTTTAGTTTGAGGGAAAATTTCTTTTATCTTTTTGCTAATTAACTCTTTTTCGTAGTGAAGCACGACGCTAACGTCATTTGTGATCGCATAAGCTTGCTTTAAGATGTGAATGATCATTGGCTCGCCACATAGCTCAAATAGGACTTTTGGGCGTTTTGATTTCATCCTGGTGCCAAGACCAGCAGCTAGGATTATGATTGAGGTATTGTTGTTCATTTTTAAGCCTTTTAACGTTAAAAATTTCGCAGATTGTAGCAAAAAATGGCAAACATTTTTTTTAATTTAACGATTGTTTCAACAAAAAGCTAATAAAATAGCAATTCTTAAGAATTTATAAATAAAGCGAGTTTAAATGGATTTAGGAACCGTCGTCGGCTGGGTTTTGACCCTGGTGCTTTTGTTTGGATCAATGGCGATAGGCGTTGGTATAGGACCATACATCGATATCCCTTCTGTGATGATCGTTTTTGGTGGTACTATCGGCGTTATGATGGTTGGCTTCAAGATGGAGACGCTTAAAGGTGTTGGTAAATTTTATGGTGTCGCTGTTAAGCCATCAGTTGTTGTAAATTTACCTGAGACTATAAAAAAAGTAGTTGATTACTCAACCAAAGCTAGGCGAGATGGCATCTTAGCACTTGAGAGCGAAGTAAATAACGAATCAAATCAGTTTTTAAAAAAAGGCCTTTCGATGGCGGTCGATGGCAATGAGCCAGATGCGATCAGAGCGCTTTTAGAGATCGATATCGATCAGACTAGCACAAGGCATGCAAACAACATCAAAATTTTCGAGCAAGTCGGTGGTTTTGCAGGTGCGATGGGTATGATCGGTACGCTTATCGGTCTTGTTGCGATGCTTCTTAACATGTCAGACCCTAGTGCGATCGGTCCATCTATGGCGGTTGCCTTGCTTACGACACTTTATGGTGCGATGATAGGTAACATCATCGGCTCGCCTGTTGCAAACATTCTCTCGATCCGCGATGCTGATGAGGCACTTGAGAAGCAAGTCATTTTAGAGGGGATCATGGCGATACAAGCAGGGGACAACCCAAGAACGCTTGAGGCTAAGCTCTTAGCATTTTTACCTCCAAAAGATAGAAAAAGTCAGTTTGAATAATGGGTAAGTTAATAAAACCAGAAGAGTGCCCAAAGTGCATGCCTGAGTGGTTGGCTGCCTTTGGCGACCTTATGTCGCTTTTGCTTTGCTTCTTTGTTTTGCTCCTTTCTATGGCGACGATGGATGCTAAAAAGATGGAGGCTGCTGTTGGCTCGCTAGCTGGTGCGCTAAGCGTGCTAGAGGGTGGCGCAAGACCAGATAGTCAGGTAGAAAAAGAGACAGATCCTGAAAGTAGACGCACTCCAAAGCCAAAAGCTCAAAAAGGTGCCCAAAATGAGGTTACCTCGACTGTTAAAAAGATAAATGAGCTACTAACGGCTAGTGGGGCACCTGAGATCACTATGGAGGAGAGCGAGGATGGCTTTATCGTTAGGCTTCCAGCTGCGATGCTCTTTGACAAAGATAGCGCTGAAATTTCTGGCGAGGATGCGAAGCTCTTTTTAAAGCGAATAGGCATGATTATAGCCAAAATGCCAAATGAGGTAAAAACAGATATCATCGGATACACTGATAATACAAATCCAAGTAAAGACTCTATATATAAAAATAACTGGCAGCTCTCTACTGCAAGGGCGCTAAGCGTGCTTGAAGAGCTAGTTAGCGATGGCGTACCACAAGAGAGGCTTATCACTTCTGGCAGAGCCTCTTTTGATCCGATCGCTAGCAACAGCACAGACGAGGGCAGAGCTAAAAACAATAGGGTGGAAATTCACTTCGTCTCGCTCGAGCCAAAAAATAAAGAGGCTACTAAGAAAAGTATCCTTGATACGAGGAATTAGTTGTGAAAGCACTGCTTAGTTTAGCGGTTTTGTTTTGTGTAGTTTTTGGTGCTGATCCTGCGCTACCAACTATAAATTTAAGCCTAAATTCACCGCAAAATGCCGAGCAGCTTGTAAATTCTCTAAATGTTTTACTAATCCTCACCGCACTTGCTCTTGCTCCTTCACTCATCTTTATGATGACTAGCTTTTTGCGCCTTGTCATTGTCTTTTCATTTTTGCGTCAAGCGATGGGCACACAGCAAGTGCCGCCTTCAACGGTGCTCATCTCGCTTGCTATGGTGCTTACATTTTTTATCATGGAGCCAGTTGGGCAAAGAAGCTACGATGAGGGTATAAAGCCTTATATAGCCGAGCAGATAGGCTATGAGGAGATGCTTGATAAGAGCTTAAAGCCATTTAAAGAATTTATGGTTAAAAACACTAGAGAAAAAGATCTTGCGCTATTTTTTAGGATAAGAAATTTGCAAAATCCAGCAAATATCGAGGATATCCCGCTAAGCATCGCGATGTCAGCCTTTATGATAAGCGAGCTAAAGACATCTTTTGAGATAGCATTTTTACTTTATCTGCCGTTTTTGGTCATCGACATGGTCGTAAGCTCCGTTTTGATGGCGATGGGTATGATGATGCTCCCTCCTGTCATGATCTCGCTGCCATTTAAACTACTCATCTTCGTGCTAGTTGATGGCTGGAATTTGCTAATAGGAAATTTAGTAAAGAGCTTTCACTGATGAAAAAAATTTTATTAGCACTTTTGCCTTTGGCACTGCTTGGGTCAAATTTGAGCGAGATAGCGAACAAGGCTACTCAAAACGAAATTTCAAAGATCAAAGAGCTTGAGCTAAAAAGAGCAAATTTAAATAGCGAGGCTACCACTAGCGCCTACTTACCAAGCTTTAGTCTAGAGGGCTCATACGGCAAAAACGCAAGCACCTTTCCAAGTATCGTCGCCAAAGAGTCAGCTGGCGTGCTAGCAAGGATTGATTTTCTACTATATGATGGTGGGGCGAGAGAGGCTAGGTTAAAGATGAACCAGCTTTTAAAAAATAAAGCCGCCATCGCAAGTGATGAAGCCAAAAACTACCTTGCTTTTAAGGCTGTAAATTTATACTTTAATGCCTGCGCACTTGAAAATATAATAGCCGCTAAAAACGCTCAGGCAAATTTCTTAAAAGGCGTTTTAGATAAGCTTGAAAAGGCAAATAAAGCAGGACTTGCCGCAAAAGACGAACTAGAAAATGTGCGGGCAAAATACCACTTGGCAAACAGCACGCAGCTTGAGTATAAAAACAAAATGGAGCAAATTTTAAATGAGATAAATTTGCTAACAGGCGAGCAAATTTCGCCACTTAGCGGGGCAAAAATGGCCGAGATTGGCTCAAATTTAGCTTCAAAAAACGCCGAGCTTGACAGGCTAAATCAAGATATTTTTATAAGCGAAGCTAAGCTTAGCGAGACAAGAGCTGGCTTTTTGCCCCAAATTTCGCTTTATGACACCTATGGATTTTACAAAAACAACTACGACATCGACCTTGGCAAGTATAGCGCTTATCGCCCATATCTTGATAAATATCTAAAAGAAGATACGCACGGCAATAAATTTGGCGTTAGTTTTAGGTGGAAAATTTTTGACTTTTTTGCCACTAGTAAGATGAGCCAAGCTAGCAAGATCGCGCTTGATGAAGCGAGGCTAAATTTAGAGTATAAAAAGCGTGAAAACGAGACAAAACTTAAAAATTTACAAAACGAGATCGCCACACTTAACTCAAAGATCGCCTCGCTAAATGAGTATGTAAAGGCGAGCGATCTTGCACTTAAAGCAAGCTTTGAGAAATATAACTCTGGGCTTTTAGGATATAGCGACCTGCTTGAGGCGCTCTCACAAAAATTTGACGCCATTAGCCTTTTTGAAGGGGCGAAAGATGAGTTAGAGATCAAAAAAGCGGAGTATTTTTTTGAGAGCGGGGAGAGCATTTTAGAGAGGATTAGGGATTGAAAAAGCTGATAATTTTAATGATATTTTGCATTTTTTCATTTGCAGGGGAGGAAATTTTTGCTGATTTTGAAGTCTATGCTAAGCAAAGCTCAAAGCTTGCATTTGAGAGCAGCGGCAAGGTAGATAAAATTTTTGTAGATGTCTCAAGTCACGTTAAAAAGGGTGACGTTTTGGCTAGTCTTGATCAAACGAGCCTTGAGATCGCTCTAAAAAAGGCAAAAAATGACCTAGCGCTTGCCAAAAATGCCAAAGAATTTGCTAAAAATACCTTTAATAAATTTAGCCAAGTAAAAGATGTCACCTCAAAGCAAGAATTTGATGAGGTAAAATATAAATTTGACGAGGCAGCTCTTAGGGTAGAGAGTGCCCAGATCGCCATTTTAAACGCAGATGATCATCTTAAAAAGGCTCTTTTAAAAGCTCCGTTTGATGGCGTCATAGCTAGTAAAAATGTCGAGCTTGGTGAGAGTGCTTCGCCACTTCAGCCAGCCTTTGTCTTAAACTCTGAGGAGGCTAAAATTTTAATAGCGATTGACGAAAAATATGCAAATTTAGTAAAAGTTGGCGATACGTTTAAATTTAAACTTGACGCGACAAGTGAAGAAAAAGAGGTTAAAATCGCGCTAATTTACCCAGAGATTAAGCGAGAGACTAGGAAATTTTACGCCGAGGCTTATGACAGCGGGCTAAAGCCAGGCATATTTGGTCAAGGAAAAGTGATAATCGGCGAAAATAAATGATAAAAACAGCCATAAACCGCCCCATAACTACGCTTATGATATTTTTAAGCCTCGTTGTCTTTGGCATCTACTCGCTAAAGACGATGAATGTAAATTTATACCCGCAAGTAAATATCCCAATCGTTAAGATCACAACCTACGCAAACGGCGATATGAACTATATAAAAACCAAGATCACGCAAAAGATCGAGGACGAGGTCTCAAGCATCGAGGGGATAAAAAAGCTTTACTCAACTAGCTTTGACAACCTAAGCGTGGTAAGCATCGAATTTGAGCTAAACAAAGACCTAGAGAGCGCTACAAACGACGTCCGTGACAAGATGCAAAAGGCGAGAGTTGGCGCAAACTACGAGATAGAAAAGCTAAACGGGCTCTCTTCTTCTGTATTTAGCCTTTTTATCACAAGGCTTGATGGCAACGAAACTAAGCTCATGCAAGAGATCGATGACGTGGCAAAGCCATTTTTAGAGCGCATAAGCGGCGTTTCAAAGGTCAAGACAAACGGCTTTTTAGAGCCAGCGGTGAAAATTTTACTAGATAGATTTAAGCTTGATAAAAACGCCCTTAGCGCAAATGAAGTGGCAAATTTGATAAAGGTTGAAAATTTAAAAGCGCCACTTGGCAAGATAGAAAATGAGCAGATCCAAATGGCGATCAAGTCAAATTTCAGCGCCAAAAGCCTAGAGGAGCTAAGAAATTTAACGATCAAACAAGGGGTCTTTTTAAAAGATATCGCAAGTGTTGATCTTGCTTACAAAGACGCAAACGAAGCAGCGATAATGGATAAAAAAAGTGGCGTCTTGCTGGGTCTTGAGCTAGCTCCAGACGCAAACGCTCTAACCGTGATCGCTCTAGCTAAGTCAAAACTAGATCAGTTTAAAAGCCTGCTTGGCAGCGAATACGACGTAAAAATAGCCTACGATAAGAGCGAAGTGATACAAAAGCACATCGATCAAACCGCCTTTGATATGATCCTTGGCGTCTTGCTAACCATCGTGATCGTATATCTGTTTTTAAGAAATTTCTCGATCACCATCATCTCAGTCGTGGCGATACCAACTAGCATCGTGGCGACATTTTTCATCATAAATGCCCTAGGCTACGACATCAACCGCTTAAGCCTTATAGCGCTTACGCTTGGTATCGGAATTTTTATCGATGATGCGATAGTCGTCACTGAAAACATCGCAAGCCGGCTAAAAGATGAGCCAAATGCCCTAAAGGCAAGCTTTGCAGGCATAAAAGAGATAGCATTTAGCGTCTTTGCGATCTCACTCGTGCTGCTTTGCGTCTTTGTGCCAATAGCCTTTATGAGTGGCATCGTTGGCAAGTACTTTAACTCATTTGCGATGAGCGTAGCAGCTGGCATTGTCATCTCGTTTTTTGTGAGTATATTTCTTGTGCCAACGCTTAGCGCTAGGTTTGTAAATGCTAAGGAGAGCAAATTTTATATAAAGAGTGAGCCATTTTTTGAAGCGCTTGAAAATGGCTACGAGAAGCTTTTAACTTTAGCGCTTAAATTTAAGCTCATATTTTTAGCCATAACGCTTGTGGTCGTTATTTGCTCGTTTGGACTGGCTAAATTTGTAGGTGGCGACTTCATGCCAAGCGAGGATAACTCGGAGTTTAACATCTACTTTAAGCTTGACCCATCACTTAGTCTGCAAGCTAGCAAAGAGAGGCTAAAAGATAAAATTTCACTCATAAACGCCGATCCTCAGGTCGCTTACGCCTACTTCATCCTTGGCTACACAGACGCCAAGCAGCCTTATCTTGTAAAAGCTTACGTTAGGCTAAAGGAGCTAAAAGATAGAGCTAATCACGAGCGGCAAAACGCTATCATGCAGAGGTTTCGCGACAAGCTAAAAAGTGACGATATGAGTGTCATTGTGGCTGACTTGCCAGTTGTCGAAGGTGGCGATGTGCAGCCAGTTAAGCTTACTATCACATCTGAAAATGGCAAAGATCTAGAGAAATTTGTACCAAAGATCAGCAAGATGCTAAAAGAGATAAATGACGCAACGGATGTAAATTCGCCCGAAGAAGATCTGCTAAAACGCGTGCAAATTTCTATCGACGAGGATAAGGCTAAGAGGCTAAATTTAGACAAAGCCAGCGTTGCAAGCGCCGTTTATAGCGCGTTTAGCCAGAACGAGGTCTCTGTTTTTGAAAACGAAAATGGCAAAGAGTATGAGCTTTACATGCGCCTTGATGATAAATTTAGAAGCGATACAGATGATATCTTAAAGACCAAGATAAGAAGCAATGAGGGCTTTTTCGTGACACTTGGCGATGTGGCGACGATTAGTTTTGAGCAAAAGCCAGCTAGCATTTCAAGGTTTAATAGAGCCGATGAGATCAAATTTCTAGCAAATACCAAAAACAACGCTCCGCTAAATAGCGTGGCAAATGAAATTTCAAAGAAGCTTGATGAAATTTTGCCTGCAAATTTCAAGTATAAATTTCTTGGATTTGTGGAGCTCATGGACGATACAAACGCTTCGTTTATCTTTACAGTGAGTGCTAGCGCGGTGCTTATTTACATGGTGCTAGCTGCACTTTATGAGAGCTTTTTGCTGCCATTTCTCATCATGCTTGCCATGCCGCTTGCCTTTTGTGGCGTCGTGATCGGACTTTTTATAAGCGGCAACCCATTTAGCCTATTTGTCATGGTCGGCGTCATCTTGCTCTTTGGTATGGTCGGTAAAAACGCCATTTTGGTGGTTGATTTTGCAAATCACTTTGCAAATAGTGGCATGGAGGCAAACGAAGCTGTGAAGATGGCTGCTAAGAAGCGTCTAAGGGCTGTTTTGATGACCACTTTTGCGATGATATTTGCCATGCTGCCACTTGCTCTTAGCAGGGGTGCTGGCTATGAAGCTAACTCGCCTATGGCTATAAGCATCATCTTTGGGCTCATTAGCTCGACCTTGCTAAGCTTGCTTGTCGTGCCAGTGCTTTTTGCATGGGTCTATAATCTTGATAAATTTATAAGAAAATTTTATGAAAGGGAGAGAATTTGAAGAAGATTTTAGCGGTTTTGCTCTTTGCTTTGCCTCTTTGGGCTGGAAATTTACTAGAGATCATCGCTCTGGCGCAAAGTGCAAAGCTTGAGAGTTTGAAAGAATTTAATAAAAATGAATATATAAATAAAAACAAGAGCAACAAGCTAAATTTATCCCTTGATGGCAGATATACCTTTGTGCCTGACGAGCTAAAGGGCGGATATATGACAAAGGCTGGATCGATCACGGCAAAGGTCGAGTATCTCATCTTTGACGGGGGTGCGAGCGAGGCTTCGGATAAGATTTTAGACCACAAGGGCGTGGAGAAAATTTACAAAGATGAAGAGCTGATGAATCTCACTGCTTTTCAGGTCGCAAAGGTCTATTTCAACGCTGTTGCACTAAATTCTCTTATAAATTTAGAGACAAAATTTGTAGATAGCTTTGCAAAGGCTGCGGCTGAAAATGAGTTTTGGTTTGAGTATGGCGAGATAGATAAGAGCGAATTTGATGCGATAAATTTCACTCTTAATAAAAAAAGAGCCGAGTTAGACGAGCTTGGGCTTAAGCTAGCCGAGCTAAACTCAAGGATAAATTTGCTCTCAAATGGCGAGATCGGCTTTAATGCTGGCTCAAAGATAGTTATGCCTGATTTTAGCAAAGATGATCTAAGCGCTAAGCTTGGGGCTATGGAGCAAGAAAAATATATAAAAGAGCAAGAAAATGAGAAGCAAAAGAGCAAATTTGCTCCAAAAATTTACTTAAAAGATACGCAAAGTGTGAATAATAACAGCTTTAAAAAAGGCGAGAGGACGACTTCACAGATGGCTGAGGCATACGCTGATGCGAACAAGCCTAGAGTGGAGTTTGAGTGGAAGCTGCCAGATAGCCTAAGCCTTAGCAAGCAAAGCCAAACTAAGCGCATAGAGGAGCAAAAGGCCGCGCTTGATCTAAGCGACGAAGAAAACAGGATAATAGCTAGGCTAAAGGATCTAAGAGGCGTGATAGAGGGCCTAGGCGCTAGGCTAAATTTAGACTCGCTAAAGCAAGATAGTCTTGATAGCGACTTTAATGACCTGCTAAATGGCTATCTTAGCGGCAAGGTAAAATTTGAGCAGTTTTTATTTGTGAGCGAGAAAAATTTTAGCGACAGGGCAAATTTCATCCTAAATGGCGATCTGCTCGAGCTAAACAAGCTTGAATACTTTTTTGAGTGCGCAAGAAATATAAATGAGGTGGTGATAGAATGAATAAACTGATCTTCGTGACCATTTTGTGGGCGTTTAGCTTTAGCTTGATAGGCGAGTTTTTAGCGGGCAAGGTTGATAGCTATCTGGCTGTTTTTGTGCGTGTGGCACTTGCTAGCATGGTCTTTTTGCCATTTACGAAATTTCGCGGGGTAAATCCAAAGCTCGCCCTTGGCATAATGGCGATAGGAGCGGTGCAGATAGGGCTCATGTATCTTTGCTACTACAACTCGTTTTTGTATCTAAGCGTGCCAGAAGTCGCGCTTTTTACCATTTTTACGCCATTTTATGTGACGCTCATATATGATGCATTTAGCTTTAAATTTAGGCCGCTTTATCTCTTTAGCGTTGGCGTTGCGGTCTTTGGCGCGCTTGTTATCAAGTATGGCGCGATAAATGAGGGCGTGCTAAAGGGCTTTTTGCTGGTGCAAGGGGCAAATATATGCTTTGGAGCAGGGCAAAGTGCCTATAAGGCGCTTTTGGAGAAGTTTGAAGTTGATCAAAAAAAGGTCTTTGGCTACTTTCACTTTGGGGCGTTTTTTGTCGCTGTCATAGCGCTCATAACCCTTGGTAATCCAGCTAAATTTCACGTTGATCTAACCCAAACTTTGGTGCTTTTGTGGCTTGGCGTAGTCGCTAGCGGACTGGGATATTTTATGTGGAACAAGGGGGCTTGCGAGGTCGATAGCGGCGTGCTTGCCATCATGAACAACGCCCTAATACCAGCGGCTATCATCGTAAATTTACTCTTTTGGCAAAAGGACGCCAACCTAACAAGGCTCATTTTAGGCGCTGCGATAATGTATATATCGCTAATAATTCACAATAAAATCATGAAATTTTATGGCGTAAAGGCTGCGTGAGGTTAAATTTAGGGTTAAATTTGAGCTATTTATGTTAAGTAGAGAATTTTAAAAGCATCAAATTTGATCTACTTAAGCGCCTTGCATCTTTACAAGCTGGGCGTTTAGCTGCATTATCTGAGCAAAGATAGCTCCCTTTTTGCTCTGAAGCGAAGCAACCAGCTCTTTTGCGTATGGATTTTTGCTAGCACTTGCCTGTTTTATCGCATTATTAATCTCTTTTAGCTGTTTTTGCAGTTTTTCTAACTGCTTTTTTATGACATCGGCGCTACTCTCGCCCTCATTATTTGCCTCGCTAGCTAAATTTGAAGCGTCGTGTAAAATAGCGCTTTTATCGCTTTGTAAATTTTCGCTCTTTGAATTTGTTTCATCTGTCTTTAAATTTGCGCTATTTGAAGAGCTGCTTTTGTTTAAAATTATAAAATTTGAGTTTATCTGCATCGCCTTGCCTTTAAATTTAAAAGCATATCGGCAAATTTAAATAAAACTTTGACTACGAAAAATTTAGCAAGAAAAGCAAAAACGCTACCGCGCCAAAGAGTGGCGGAAGTAGGGCTAGGGATTTAAATTTAACGCAAAAAAGTGTGATGGCGTTATAAAGTAAAAAGATAAATGTGCTTATATGAAGGCTGCCAGAACTTAGCCTAAAGGCTAGCAAATTGCTTAAAATTTCATCAAAAATGCCGCCATATCCAAAGAGGTGAAGTAAAAAGCTTAGCGGATAAAATATGCTAAATATGTAGTTTAAAGCTAGCACGCTAAGCTGCAAGAGGCTAATGAGCGGGAAAAAGTAAAGCACCGCAATCTCCATAGCAAAAAAGACATATAAATTTAAAAGTAGCGAGTTTGCCAGCAGGCTAAATTTGGGTGCAAAATACAAAAGATAGACGAAGATATAAAAGACGCCAAGGCATGAAAAATAAAAGCCAACACTAAAAAGAAGCTGCGGAAATAGTGCAACGCTAAATAATATAACGCCAAAGAGCGTGTAGAAATTTAAGATCTTTATCTTTTTGCAGATCATGTAAAAGCCAGCCACGCTCATCAAAAATGCCCGCAAAAAGCTTGCTATAAAGCCGATCATATAAAAATAGAAACAAAGCACCAAAAATACGGCGATCGTAAAGTCAAAAATGTAAGAGCGATATGGTAGATATCTTGTGTAAATGGGCTTAAAAACGAGCTTTAAAAGAAAAAAGCAAACCGCGCTTATGACGCCAAGGTGATAGCCGCTAATGGCGATAAGGTGCGCCACGCCCCAGTTTGAGACGTCATCTCTTAGTTCGCCAAAGACATTTGTGCCAAGAAAGAGCGCTGAGAAAAGCTGAGAAATTTTAGCGTTTTCGTGCTGGCTTGAGATGAAATTTATAGCTCTTTGCCTTAGACTCTCATCTCTTTTGATAACGGCTCTATCGTAGCTTGGCATGTAAAATGTACCGCCAAGATAGTCTATAAAGCTCACGTCTATTGGCTGAACGCTAAGCGCCACTACATCATAAAGAGCGATCTCATCTTTTTTTGAAGCGGTTGTGTAAAAGTTAAAATTTGAAGTGTCAATCCTTATTATCTGGCGTTTTTTGCCGTTTCTCTCTTTGGTGAAATTTACGCTTACTTTGCCTGTGATATCTTGCTCGCCAAGCTCCATAAATGCGCTGTATTCATGAAATTTAAGCGCTAAATTTATACAAAAAATAAATAGGCAAAGCAGGACAAAATAAAAAATACGCCTGCTTTTTGGCAAATTTACTCTTTAAATTCAGTTGATTGCACTGGTGTGGTGGCGATATCGCAAAAGCGCGAGTACTGCTTTTGAAAGAGCACGTCGATAGATCCCACTTCGCCGTTTCTGTTTTTGCCAACTATTATCTCTGCGTTTTCTTGAAGCTTGTTAAAAACGTGCTCGCTTTTATACTCTTTGCCCTCGGCTGCTGCCTTGCTCTTTTTCTCGTTCTCTTCTTGCTCCAGATAGACCTCGTGCCTATAGACAAAAAGGATGATGTCGGCGTCTTGCTCGATCGCACCTGACTCTCTTAGGTCACTTAGCATAGGGCGCTTGTTCGCGCGTGCTTCAAGGCCGCGGTTTAGCTGTGAAAGTGCGATGATAGGCATATCCAGCTCACGCGCTAGAAGCTTTAAGCCACGAGAAATTTCAGCTATTTGTATGTGGCGGTCGGCGTAGTTGTTTGTACTCATCATAAGGCCGATGTAGTCGATGACGCAGAGTGAAATTTCAGGATGAGCCGACTTTAGCTTGCGAAGCTGTGTCCTTACTTGGTGGATATTTACGTAGCCGCTATCATGCACGAAGAGCTTGGCGTGCGAAAATTCGCTGCATGCGTGGCTAAAGTGAGAGAGCTTCTCGTCGTCAAGGCTCGCTGTCATTATCTCTTGAAGTGGGATCGAGGTCTTGTCTGCTAGCATCCTCATCATGATCTGCTCTGCTGGCATCTCAAGCGAGAAAAATACAACTCCCGCGCCACTTTTTAAAACGTGCCCCATGAAATTTAGACAAAGCGTCGTTTTACCCATGCCAGGGCGCGCTGCGATGATGATGAGGTCACCATTTTTAAAGCCTTTTATCATCTCATTTAGTTTTCTAAAGCCGGTGTTTAGTCCGATGATATCGCGCTCGTTTAGGGCGGCTTGCTTTTGCATATGTACGATCAAGCTTTTTATGATATCTTCGCTATCTCTGATGCTGCCAGAGCCGCTTCCATCGACTAGCGAGTAAAACTCTTGGCTTAGCTCATCGACCATATCGCGGCTAGCTTTGTCTTCATTTACCTTGCTTGGGATGTCGTGGGCGATCTTGACTAGACTGCGTTTTATCGACTTTTCTTTAAGTTCGTTTGCGTATCTTTGGATGTCGATGATCGAGTTTGTGGCCAAAATGCTCGCCATGACGTTGTCATCGTAGTTTTCGCCAAGCTTGTTTTTGATAAATGTCGATGCGATAGGCACGTCACCGTTTAGACAATCAACCATTGCTTTGTAAATTTGAGCGTGAGCTTTTAGGTAAAAGTCCCCAGCCTTTATCGTGTCAAAAATTTCGCCCAAAGCGTCGTTGTTTGCGATGATCGAGCTTAGTATGGCTCGCTCCATATCAAGGTCGTAAAGGTTGCTAAATTCTATCTCGTTAAGTCTCTCTTTTGCCACTTCTTTATCCTCTGCTCTTTATCTCGTCGTCGATCTCTTGTAAAAATCTATCCACAAGCTCGCTCTCAGGCAGCTTTGCGACCACTTCGCCGTGGCGCATGATCATGCCATTTCCCTTGCCAAATGCTATGGCTACGTCTGCGCCTTTTGCTTCGCCTATGGCATTTACAACGCAGCCCATCACTGAGACGTTTAGCGGCTCTTTTATCCCTTTTGTCTTTTCTTCTACGAGCTTTACTGCTGCCATAAGGTCAGCTTGCAAACGCCCACAAGTTGGGCATGAGATGATGTTTAGCCCCTCTTTTTGACGGCCGCTATCTTTTAAGATCGCCTTTGCGACTTTGATCTCCTCTTCAAGCTCGCCCGTGATGCTAACCCTCATCGTATCGCCGATACCCTCAAGTAGTAACCCGCCAAGTGCGATCGCGGACTTGATAGTGGCGTGAAAAGTGGTGCCAGCCTCTGTTACGCCTAGATGAAATGGGTAGTTTGTTTTTGGGCGAAGTGCTCTATAAGCTTGCATAGTGCGCTCGACGTCGCTTGATTTAAGTGAAATTTTAATGTCCGTAAAGTCAAAATCCTCAAGAAGTTTGATGTTATACATCGCACTCTCCACCATCGCCTCAACCGTGCGGCCGTAGCGGTCCTCAAACTGCTTTTCAAGCGAGCCAGAATTTACGCCTATGCGGATAGGTAAATTTCGCTGCTTGCAGGCATCAACGACTGCTTTTATATTCTTAGCTGAGCCTATGTTGCCTGGATTTATGCGGATAGCATCGACAAATTCGCTAACGATGAGCGCGTAGGTGTGGTTAAAATGTATGTCTGCAATGACTGGGATGGGTGAGCCAGCGACGATTTGCTTTAGCGCGCTGGCGTCCTCTTTGTCAAAAACTGCGCAGCGCACGATGTCGCAGCCTGCAAAGTATAGCCTTTGTATCTGCTCAAGCGTGCCTTTTACGTCCTTTGTCTTTGAAAATGTCATCGACTGCACGGAGATCGGTGCATCACCGCCTATTAAAACATCGCGAATTTTTATCTGTTTTGTCGGGTATCGTTGCAAAATTTTGCCTTTAAATTTTATTGGGGATTATATAAAATCTTGGCTTTTAAATAAATTTGTTTGACCTAATCTCCAAAAACTTCACGCCTATATTCTTGTGTGTTTATAAATTTGCTTCTAAGGCTCTTTTGCTTTTCTATGTGGGCATCAATGTTTTTACTAGTTATTTCTACGCCAAAATCTTTGTATTCGCTTTTGCCCATAAGTCTATCTAATACTATATTTCCAAGTTCAGGTGTATAGTGACTACTTTCAAAATAATATTTCATTTTGGCACTATCTGTAGGTATTTTTTCATTAGTTATCTCGTGATAAACGGCAAAATCAACTACTCTAAATGGTTTTTTATTATATTTTTTAGCCACTTTTTCTACTGTTAAAACAATATCCTTTTTCCATTTATACCAAGTATCAAGCCCAATAAAATAATCAAGAGATTCCCAAAGTCTTATATGAGAAGGATTAAAAATTATATCCATATTTATATTGTTTTTATAGGCTATTTCTAAAAGCTCTTCAAAATCAAGAAAGCTATTTTTACCAGTGTTGATATATGTATAATTTTTTGAATTGTTCTTGTAATAATCTTTTTCTACTAACTTAAATTCATCTGCATAATTATTA
>NZ_POYR01000133.1:0-1813 GCF_002912425.1 Campylobacter concisus | reverse complement strand
GTAATATACTTAACTATAAAGACTTATATATATTCTAAAAAAATAACTAGAATAGATATTGCAAATTTAATACTTATCTTAGTTTTTTTGTTTTACTTGGTTATTTATCAATCAAGTGGCTGGTTGATTTATCCGTGTATTTTTACATTATTATCAATGTTTATTGTAAGTATTGTAGCTTTACGACAGAAAAATAGTTGATACAACAAATGATAACACTGTGATGTTGATGGTAGCAACAATGAATGAGTTTTTTAGTGCTTTATGGCGAGAATTGCAATATAAAATTATAGATTTGATCGTATATTTGGCTAATCAGTACCCAATTGTAGCTTGGACTATCTTATATTTTCTTGGTTTGCCTGTGTTGTATTTTGGTTTCAAGTTTATTCGTCATAGCTTTATAATTTATAGCAAAACTGGAAATATAAAAATTCTAAAAACAAATATTTTACTTTTAATTTCTATTATTATTGTTTTTTGCTTTCTCATTAAATTTACAATTTATAAATCAGATGGCTATTTAATCTATTTGTGTATTTTTTCATGGATTTCTGCTATTGGTGTGATTATTTGGGCCTTATGGCCTGAAAAATTTGTACCAAATAAACCACAAGACAAAAAACGCAAAAAGCAAAAGAAGCTAAAAATTAAATTTGAAAAAAGAATTCGCTTAATTTTACAAATGTAAAGTTAAAGAACAAACAATGCAGCAGGAGTGATGATGCGGTGACATAATCCATTAACGGAAAATTATATAGGCCTGTAGGGTAAATAAAAGGAGGAAAGATGCTAGTTTAAAATCATTATGAATTTACGCAAGATGGGCTTTTAGTTGTTAGGAAAAACGAATTGCAGCGTTCAGGCCTAAAAAATATCTCAAAGCAGGAATTTAAGAAAGCTAGCGATTTAAGCATGATAAATTATGTGCTATGGGGAGAAGATTTTGTTATAAGTTGTGGGGATACCAGAAGCTACTTGGGCTGGCATCGGTGGCTGGATTACTTCTGACCCAAGAAAACAGATAAAAGATACTTATTATTTTTTAAAAAAGGCATAATAAATACTATAAATTCAATACAAGAAATTAATACAAAAGAGGGAAAGTAGTGGATATAATTTTTGCGTTTTTTGTGGGTGTTATGTGTTTTTTGCATGTGTTTAGTCTACTTGTTAATCAAAGTGTAAAGATAGGTGAAAAATTTATTGATTTTAGAAATATGGGGGATTGGTATCTTCTATCAGTACTTACATTTTTTATTTTAGGCTGTATTGGATTTTATTTTGCTTTGCGTTCCACAAAAAACATCAAAAAATACCCAGAGTATTTAGTATGCCTTAAATGTAAAGCTACTTGGTGGTTTGGGCATTTACGCGATAAAAGTAAATGCAATTTTTGTGGTGGCGAGGTGATGGATGCAAATAAATATGGTGACTATATAAGAAAACTAGAATTTTTAGAAAAAAAGGAAAAAGGACCCAAAAGAAGAAGCGTTAGAAATAAGAGAAAAAGATAAAAGCAACATCGATAAAAGTAAATAAATTTACATGCAAATTTGTAGAAAATAGAGCCATAAATATATAGAAAAATAATGAAAAATCACTTCATAATTACAAAAATGTCCGAGTAATGCAAATTTTCGTTTTATAACACCAAAATCCAAAAAGAGAAATCAAAAAAAGGAAATCAAGAATTTGCTAAAGGTTAAAAATGTAAAATTAAAGGATAAAAGCAAAAGTTGGCGGATTTTGAACTAATTGACAAGGTTTGGAGTAAATCCATTTTTCAGCTTACAAAGTGACAGGATAACAA
>NZ_POYR01000132.1:0-465 GCF_002912425.1 Campylobacter concisus | reverse complement strand
CATAACCGCCGTTTTTCATTCTGTACCCCTGCCGTTCAAAGTCCGCCAACACGTTTTTTAGGCGATTTTCGGCACTTTCAAGGCTTTTCCCGTCTATTTGTACCTTTCGGGCTGTTGCGTCCTCTATGCGCTTCGTATAGACTTCAACACGCTTTAGTTCTTGATACACCAGTTCTACCGCAAGCTGCGGGTTTACCCTTGGCGTTGTATCTTTTCTTTTCCGGGGGCTGTACTGTCCCTGCTTAACGTTGGAAGCTGCCGCTTCCGGGTGTGAGTTTGTTTCCATGAGATATGTTCATTGAGTTGCACTTCAGTTTGCTTTGTGTCCGCTCGATATGGGCGAGAGTGTAGCCTTTCCCTATCTCGCTTGCCTTATACTCCGTACCGCTTCGGGCTGTGACATAGTAGCCGTTAAGTTTCCCGGTGCTTGCCCTGGCTTCCCGGACTTTAAAACCTCTCTTACCA
>NZ_POYR01000131.1:0-1578 GCF_002912425.1 Campylobacter concisus | reverse complement strand
CACAGGATATAAATATCTATGAAGATGATAAACTTACTAAAGAGCTAAAGAGTGAAGATAGTACAAATAAGAGATATCAAATTTACATAGATGAAGCAAATTCCACAAACTATCAAAACCAAAGCAACACAAACCAAACAGGTCAAACAAAGATAAACCAAGATACCAAGTATGGTATCAACCTACTAAGCAAAGATAATATGAATAGCTTTATCAACTCTTTTAATGAATCAAAGAGTATAACAAGAGTAGATAAGGGTATGTGGGTGGATAGGGATGAAGAGGTTGGGGTAAAAACCGAAATAGACATTAGAATATTTAGAATAAGAGCTTTTATGTGCGCTATAAAGTACGGTGAAGGAACAAATGGAAGCAACGGATACGAAATAAATGTTGGTGGAAAGTTATTTACTAAAGATTATGGAAAAGACTTTTCAGATCATCCAAGATATTATGTAAAATCTCTTAATTCTAGTGCTGCTGGTGCATACCAAATAAAATCTAGTACTTGGGATATGATTCTCAAAAAGTACAAAAAGACCTATGATATTACTGATTTTTCTCCTATTAACCAAGACAAAGCTTGTTTGATATTAATTAAACACATTAGAAACGCTCTTGAGTTGATAGCAGATGAAAAAATTGACGAGGCAGTTAGAAGCAGGACTGATAATGACAAAAAAAGACTACATTACGAATGGGCTAGCATGCCAGACTCTCCATATGGACAACGAACCATAACTATGGATAAGTTTATGGAGTACTATATGTATCATTTGGAATTAGAACAAATAGGTATAAGTAATTTAGCTATAAGCAATAAAGATATTAAAAAATTTTTAGATTAAAGGATATGTTATGAAGTTAAATGGCTTGGTTCTTATTTTTGCCTTACTTACTTCTACTTTTTGTTCTGAGTTAGAAGAAAAACTAGAGGCTGAATTTGACAAACATAAGGTCAAAGAAGTATATAAAGGTGAGATAAAAATTCCAAATAGTTATAAGAAGGATGAAGAAGGGCTTTATAGAGATAAATTTGGCAAATTTGTAAGCAATCAGCAAGATTTTTACGTAAATTTTGCAGGTAAGTATATGATAGTTACGCATAGTTGTGGCACTAGCTGCTATTATAGAACAGTTGAGGACTTAAGTGCAGGCAAGAGCGTAAAGATAGAAGGTATGGATAAATTTGACAATACCGAAACCAGACCATTGTTTAAAGATAGTGAAATGGGCGGATTTGCCAAACTTTATACTAGAGAGGATAGCGATCTTCTAATGGCTAGATTTGTAAATTTCGATACAGATGTTTGCAAACAAGAGTATTTTGTACTAAAAACACTTAAAAATGGTAAGAAGGAGCTAAAAAGCATATCAGAAAAAACACATTGCGATACGCCAATAGAATAATCATGAAATTTAGAACCATATTATTAATAAATTTGCTAATAAGCTTAAATTTATATGCTTACGAGCCTTTAAGCCCGAACGAAGCTATGAGAAAATTTGCCTCTGACTTTTTACAGATAAACGACTATCCACTTGATCCTACAATGGACTATGGCAGCCACACTATAT
>NZ_POYR01000130.1:0-460 GCF_002912425.1 Campylobacter concisus | reverse complement strand
GGTAATAATAATATGCCAGTCAAAGCATGGCCTGCAAAATGGCATATCAAAGCAAAGCCAGAGCTTATAAATTTGATCCTTGATGTGGGAGTTGGTGGTGGATGTATGAACTGCGGACTTGGATTTTTAGAAGTGATAGAAGAAAAGCAAGTTGAATAAAATATAAATTTCAAATCCTACAAGGAGACTATCATTTGGCTTGCTTTTCGATTGGATTATTGTACAACAAAATAGACAATAGATCAAAATATCTTTGTATAAAATATAATAACTTGACTTTTAAAAATATTTGGTGTAAAGTAACGCTTACTTAGTTTAAGGAGCATGTTTTGGCTGATATAGTTAAAATTCTTGCTGACATAGGCGAGGTATATGAAAAAGAAGAGCTTAAGCTCAAAAATGGCGCTCATAAATACGACAAGACCAATGTCTATTTGTAACACATATCACCAAATCAGAA
>NZ_POYR01000129.1:0-505 GCF_002912425.1 Campylobacter concisus | reverse complement strand
TACTGCTCTCAGTTATAATAATATAGGCTCTGTTTATAGCGATATGGGTGATTATCCTAAGGCCTTAGAGTTTTATACAAAAGCTTTAAATATAAGAGAGAAAGTTTTAGGCAAAGATCATCCTGACACTGCTAGTAGCTATAATAATATAGGATCTGTTTATGACAATATGGGCGATTATCCTAAGGCCTTAGAGTTTTATACAAAAGCTTTAAATATAAACGAAAAAGTTTTAGGCAAGGATCATCCTGCTACTGCTACTAGCTATAATAACATAGGATATGTCTATAGTAGCATGGGCGATTATCCTAAAGCCTTAGAGTTTTATACAAAAGCTTTAAATATAAAAGAGAAAGTTTTAGGCAAGGATCATCCTGACACTGCTATCAGTTATAATAATATAGGCTCTGTTTATAGCGATATGGGTGATTATCCTAAGGCCTTAGAGTTTTATACAAAAGCTTTAAATATAAGAGAGAAAGTTTTAGGCAAAGATCATCCTGAC
>NZ_POYR01000128.1:0-447 GCF_002912425.1 Campylobacter concisus | reverse complement strand
CTCTTTGATTCAATGCGAACCAGTATAACAGATACAGATGGTTACTATATTTACTATAATACGTCCATAGACCAAATGAATAGATGGCAAAAGCCGGGTGATGTTACGGATGTACCCAGACGCATCAATAACTATATCTATGGTAATTATGGTAGCTCACGTTTTATGAAAGACCTTAATTATCTGCGTTTAAAGAGTTTGAGTCTGTCATACACGCTTCCTAAACAATGGGTAAGTCGTGCGCAAATGGAAAATGTCAGCGTTTTTGTTTCCGGAAGTAATCTATTAACGTTGACTTCTTATGATAATGTAGACCCGGAACAACCAATAAACGGTATCCCGACGTTTGCATTGCCGGCTCTGAAGAGTGTGACATTCGGTATTGAAATTGGCTTCTAATCAACAAAAAAAGAATATGATGAAAACAATAAATATAATATCTAAAAC
>NZ_POYR01000127.1:0-24878 GCF_002912425.1 Campylobacter concisus | reverse complement strand
GTCTAAACGTTAAGATAAAAAATTTTTCTATTTTAGCTCTCGTAAAATAGAAAATTTTAATAATAAAATTTATTAATCTTAAAAAATTATAAATAGCAACTATTAAAAACGAGAAGCTTTGTTTTAAATTTTAAATGCTAGTTAAACTTTAAAACCATAAAAGGCTTAAATTTAAGCCTTTTTCTCGCTCATTTTTATATAAATATGTAAGATATCAATAGCTGCTGGCGTGATACCTGAAATTTCACTCGCCGCAAAGAGCGTTGGCGGGGCAAATTTCTCAAGCTTTTCTACCACTTCGTTGCTAAGTCCGCTTATGCTTCTAAAGTCGAAATTTTCAGGAATTTTCACATCCATCATATCTTTCATCTTCTCGATCTGATCTTTTTGCTCGCCGATGTAGTGCTGATACTTGCACTCGGTTAAAATTTGATCCATGCTTGCATCATCAAGTGTGGCAAATCTCTCATCAAGCTTTCTTAGTTTTTCAGCCGTAAAGCTCTTTCTAGCTACGATCTTTTGAAGGCTCACGTTTTGGCTGATCGGCTCTTCATCAAGACTTGCTAAAAGCTCTAAATTCGCCTTGCTTGGCGTGATCTGAGTGCTGTTTAAAAACTTTAACCCCTCTTTTAAATTTTTTCTTATATTTTCAATCTTTTTAAAAGTCTCATCATCAAGCAGCCCAAGCTCATGTCCATATCCGCCAAGCCTTAAAATGGCATTTTCCTCACGCAAAAGCAAGCGATACTCCGCCCTACTCGTAAACATCCTATATGGCTCTTTTGTTCCTTTTGTCACAAGGTCATCTATCAAAACGCCGATATACGCCTCATCACGGCGCAAGATAAGCGGCTCTTTGTTATCCAGCGAAAGCGCAGCATTTATACCAGCCATTAGCCCCTGAGCGCCGGCCTCCTCATATCCTGTCGTGCCGTTTATCTGCCCAGCCAAGTATAGCCCTTTTACTTTTTTTGTCTCAAGGCTATGTTTTAGCTGTGTTGGCTCGACGTAGTCGTACTCGATAGCATATCCGTGCCTTACGATTTTGGCGTTTTCAAAACCCTTTACAGAGCGGAGCATCTGCACTTGCACCTCATAAGGCAGGCTCGTTGAAAAGCCGTTTATGTAGTACTCTGTCGCTTCAAGGGTCTGAGGCTCGATGAAAAGGTGGTGTCTGTCGCGGTCGCCAAAGCGGTTTATCTTATCCTCGATACTAGGACAATATCTTGGTCCTATGCCCTCGATCTGGCCTGTAAAAAGCGGTGCTTTGTCAAAATTTGAGCGGATTATCTCATGGGTGGT
Source organism: Campylobacter concisus (assembly GCF_002912425.1). GTDB lineage: Bacteria > Campylobacterota > Campylobacteria > Campylobacterales > Campylobacteraceae > Campylobacter_A > Campylobacter_A concisus_AH. The sequence continues at coordinate 23,576 of NZ_POYR01000127.1, read as the reverse complement.
TTCATTTGTATAGGCGATGTAGCATGGTAGCTGCGTTGGGGAGAAATTTTTAGTTCTAAAGCTAAAAGGCGTTGGGTCTTGATCGCCATCTTGCTTTTCTAAAATTTCAAAATTTATCGTTTTTGCGTCGATCCTTGGGCATGTTCCAGTCTTTAGCCTGCCTAAATTTAGCCCAAGCTCTCTTAGGCTAGAGCTTAGATCCTTTGCGCTTAGCTCGCCCACGCGGCCAGCTTCAAGTTTGTTAAATCCAACGTGGATTAGCCCGTTTAAAAATGTGCCAGTTGTAATTATCACTTTTTTTGCGTTATACGTGTTATTTAGGTGGGTTTTAACGCCAGTTACTTCGCCATTTTCGCTTAAAATTTCAGTGGCGATCTCTTGAGAAATTTCTAAATTTGGAGTGTTTAAAAGCAAATTTCTCATATAAACGCGGTATCTATCCATATCGATCTGAGCGCGGCTACCACGTACTGCTGGGCCTTTGCTCTCATTTAGCACGCGAAACTGGATACCAACAGCGTCAGTCGTAAGCCCCATCTGACCGCCAAGCGCGTCGATCTCTTTTACAAGATGTCCTTTTGCGAGGCCTCCGATGGCTGGGTTGCAGCTTGCAGCGCCTATTTGCTCGGCCAAGATAGTGATCAGTAAAGTTTGTTTGCCCATTCTAGCAGCCGCAAGACTTGCCTCAATGCCAGCATGTCCGCCGCCAACGACGATGATTTCATAGTCCATGATAAATTTTTCCTTATTTTTGATAGGCGGATTTTATCAAAAAGCATATAAAATTTAAATTTTTTCAAAGAAATTTCACCACAAAATTTATGGCTAGAGTTTTTTATTAATGATATTTTAAATATTTTACTGCTAGATTTACAAAATTTTAAATCCAAAAAGGCTTTATTCATGAGGAATTTACTAAAAGTCACTGGCTTTTTACCCTACCTTGCGATCGCATTTTTAAACGCAAGTGTCGATCTAGCACACAAAATAACAATTCAAAACGTCCTTTTAAAGACCTACTCAGGCGATACGCTTTTTATCCTAACAGCCGTTATAAATGCGATGATCTTGCTTCCATTTATATTTTTATTTTCGCCTTCAAGCTTTATAAATGACAAATTTGCAAAAACAAAGGTTATTAGAATTTGCGCCGTCTTTGGCGTTGTTATCAGCGTTGCGGTGCTTATTAGCTACCTTTTGGGTGCCTTTGGCGTGGCATTTGCACTCACACTCATACTAGCTGCTCAAAGTGCGATCTACTCGCCAGCAAAATATGGCATCATCAAAGCACTTGTCGGCACTGAGCGACTTGGCACAGCAAATGGCGTCATCCAAGCACTAACCATCGTCGCAATACTCGCTAGCTCATTTTTGTTTTCATTTATATTTGAAAATTTATACATCCAAGGTGAAAACTCAGAAGAAATTTTAAAAAGCGTCTATCCTATCGGCATCTTTTTAGTTGTATTTAGTGCGCTTGAAGCATTTTTTGCCTACAAGCTACCTTATATCAGCGAAACAAACGAACAAAGCGGAGAATTTGAGCTTAAAAGATACATCAGCCTTAGCTACTTAAGAGAAAATTTAAAAGAGGTAAGATCAGATAAAAATATCTGGCTAAGTATCGCTGGACTTAGCATATTTTGGGGTATCTCTCAGATCATCATAGCAGCCTTCCCAGCTCACTACAAGGCAGTTTTTAACGACGACAGCTCGCTAGCAGTGCAAGCCATCCTTGCAGTAAGCGCCATAGGCATAGCATTTGGCTCATACGTGGCTGGCTCTATGTCAAAGCTTCACATCGAGCTTGGCGTCGTGCCAATGGGCGCTATTGGTATATTTTTCTCACTTTTATTTTTCGCATTTGGCTCAAGCATCGGCGTAGTGAGCCTTAGTTCATTTGCATTTGGTTTTTTTGGAGGCATATTTATAGTGCCGCTAAATGCGATGATCCAGTACTTTGCTCCACAAAAGAGCACCGGCAAGATAATGGCGGCAAACAACTTCTTGCAAAACGTCTCAATGCTGCTATTTCTAGCCATTGGCATAGGCTTAGTATATTTTGAAATTTCAACCACTGGCCTCTTTGTCTTTACAGCCCTTGTTTGTTTAATCGGCAGTTTTTACGCAATTTTACAGCTTCCACACCTTTTTACAAGGCTACTTTTACTGCCATTTTTAAAGACAAAGTACCGCTTTTTCGTTGAGGGACTTCAAAATTTACCGCAAAGTGGCGGCGCACTACTTCTTGGCAATCACATCAGCTGGATCGACTGGCTCGTGCTTCAAGCTGCAAGCCCAAGGGGCATAAGATTTGTCATGTATAGAACGATCTATAACAAATGGTATCTAAAGCAAATTTTTAAATTTTTTAAAGTGATCCCAATAGGCGCAGGCGCTAGCAAAGAGTCAATCGAGTTAGTTAGAGAGTGCCTAAAAAATGGCGAAGTGGTCGCACTTTTCCCAGAGGGTCACATCAGCTACAACGGCCAGATAAATGAGTTTCAAAAGGGTTTTGAGCTTATCATAAGAGATCTAGAAGAAATTTGCATCGTGCCATTTTACCTTCGTGGCCTTTGGGGTTCGAGCTTTTCAAGAGCTAGTAAATTTTACAAAGACCTCACTTCTAAAAACGGCAGACGCGACATCATCGTCGCCTTTGGCAAGCCAATAACCACATTTATAAACGCTGCAAAGATGAAGCAAAAGGTGCTTGAGCTTAGCTTTTCATCGTGGGAGAGCTTCATCTCAAGGCAAAAACCACTAACAAGCGAATGGTTAAACAACGCAAAAGAAAATAAATTTAAAGAGTGCGTGAGCGACAGCACTGGGCTAAATTTAAGCAACTTGAAATTTATAACAGCCGTTTTAGTATTTATCAAAATTTTCAAACGCGAGCTAAAAGATGAGAAAAATATAGGCATCTTGCTACCTAGCTCAAGCATCGCAGCAATAGTAAATATGGCGCTTCTTGCCATGGGCAAAGTAAGCGTAAATTTAAACTACACACTAAATGAGACCTCGCTAAATCACGCCCTAAGAAAGGCAAATATAAACACAGTTATCACCTCTAGCAAATTTCTTGAAAAGCTCGCACTTAAGGGATTTGATCTAAAAGATGCGATGAGTGGCAAGGCTAAATTTGCAGAGGATCTCTCAGCCAGCGTCTCAAAAAAAGAGAAATTTTTAGCGCTTTTAACGGCATTTTTTGCCCCAACTTGGCTTATTAAGCTTTGCTATTTTAGGCCAGTGAGCTTAGAGGATACGGCCACCATTTTATTTAGTAGCGGTAGCGAGGGCGAGCCAAAAGGCATCGAGCTAAGCCACAAAAATTTACTTGCAAACATTAAGCAAATAAGCGAACTTCTAAATTTCAAAAAAGATGACGTGATTTTAAACTCACTCCCTGTATTTCACTCATTTGGCCTAACAGTCACCACGCTCATGCCACTTTGCGAGGGCATAAAAATGGTAAGCGTACCTGACCCAACAGACGGAGCGACTATCGGCAAAATGGCCGCAAGACACAGCGCTAGCATCATCTTTGGTACCTCAACGTTCTTTAGGCTCTACACCAGAAACAAAAAGCTTCATCCGCTGATGTTTCAAAGTGCCAGAATGGTCGTAGCTGGGGCTGAAAAGCTAAAACCTGAGATAAAAGATGAGTTTAGGCTCAAATTTGGCATAGAAATTTATGAAGGATATGGCGCGACCGAAACGGCACCAGTAGCTGCTGTAAATATGCCAAATATCCTAGAAAAAGAGAGCCTAAAAGAGCTTACATTTAATAGACCTGGCAGCGTTGGCATGCCTCTACCTGGCACCATCATAAAGATAATCGACCCAGAGACGCTTGAAGAGCTGGAAACTGGCACAGACGGCCTCATAGTGATCGGCGGCTCGCAGGTGATGAAGGGCTATCTAAACGACGAAGCTAAAACAAGCGAGGTCATCACACACATTGATGGCGTAAGATACTATAAAACTGGCGATAAAGGCCACATCGATGAAAACGGCTTTGTGTTTATCGTAGATAGGTATTCGAGATTTGCCAAAATAGGCGGCGAGATGATAAGCCTTGGAAGCGTCGAAGAAGAGCTTGCAAAGGTGCTTGGAAGCGACGTTGTCTTTAGCAGTGCAAATGTGCCAGATAGCAAAAAGGGCGAAGCGATCGCGCTTTTAGTAAAAAGTGGCACAGAGCCAGAAAATATCGAGCAAATTTTAAAAGAGAGCAGCCTAGCTCCTATAATGATGCCAAGCTATATATTTATCGTTGATGATATCCCAACGCTTGCAAGCGGAAAGGTTGATTTTAAGGGGGTAAAAGCTCTAGCGGTCTCACTTTTAGCGGAGTGAGGCGCCGCCCTTTTATTTTTGTGATAAAATAGCGCCAAAATATTACCTAGGTTGCAGTTGCGACTGACATTTGCATAAATCTTAAATTTATCTTTTTTTGCAAATTCCGTTATTGATTTTATTTTTTCTATAAGGAGTTTTGTATGAAATTTTCTAGTGCTTTTAAATTTGGTGCGCTCTGCGTAGTTGGCTGTTTGCTCTCTTTAAATTCTGCCTTGGCAAATTCTTACGAGCAGATCAAAAAAGATGGCGTCATAAGGATAGCGACCGAGGGTGTTTATTCGCCATTTTCGTTTCACAATGAAAAAGATGAGCTAATGGGCTATGACGTGGAGATAGCAAGAGCCGTGGCTGAAAAACTAGGCGTAAAGCCAAAATTTATCGAAGCTTCATGGGATGCGATGCTTGCGGCATTTGACGCCGGCAAGGCGGACGTGGTGTTTAACCAAGTAAGCATAACCGACGAGCGAAAGAAAAAGTATGACTATAGCGTGCCATATATGGTCTCTTACTCGGCCATCGTCGTGCATAAAGACAATAACGACATCAAAAGCTTTGCTGATCTAAAAGGAAAAAGAAGCGTGCATTCAGTAAATAGCATGTGGATACCAACCGTTGAAAAGTATGGCGCCAAGCTAGTTGTGGCCGATAGTTTGAGCGATCAGATAAATTTGATCATCACAAAAAGAGCAGATGATACGATAGATGATGCGGTGATGTTTTATGACTACATTAAACAACATCCAAATGCCCCTATAAAGATCATCGAAGCTGGTGATGAGCCTATGTATACGGCTGCGATTGTTAAAAAAGGTAACAAAGAGCTACTAAATAAGATAAATAATGCCCTAAATGAGCTTAGCAAAGAAGGAGTTTTAAGCGAAATTTCGCTTAAATACTTCGGCAAAGACATTTCTAAATAAGGAGAATCAATGAATTTTAAGCCCATTTTTGGCTTTATCGCAGGTGCTTTTTTAGCTTTAAATTTAAATGCTTCAACTATCAAAAAAGGCGAGCTTATAGTTGCAACTGAAGGCACTTACTCACCTTACTCATTTTATGACGAAAAGGGCGAGCTAGTAGGTTATGACGTAGATATCGCAAAAGCTGTAGCAAAGAAGCTAAATTTAAAGATAGAGTTTCTAACAGCTCCATGGGACGCAATGCTTGCAGCATTTGACGCTGGCAAGGCTGACGTGGTGTTTAATCAAGTTAGTATAAACGAAGATAGAAAGAAAAAGTATGACATGAGCGTGCCTTACACCATGCCATATCCTGTAATAGTCGTGCATAAAGACAATAACGACATCAAAAGTTTTGCTGATCTAAAGGGCAAAAAAAGCGTGCACTCTGCAACTAGCAACTGGGCAGCGATAGCTGAGAAAAACGGCGCAACAGTGGTCGTGGCTGATGGCTTTAGCAAAGGCGTGGAGCTTATCATCTCAAAAAGAGCTGATGATACGATAAATGATAACGTCACATTTTTTGACTACATCAAACAACGCCCAAATGCACCGCTAAAGATCGCATATACTAGCAATGAGCCGATGCCAACAGCTGCACTTCTTAAAAAGGGCAACACCGAGCTACTAGAAGCTATAAACAAAGCGCTTGATGAGCTAAAAGCCGAGGGCAAGATAAGCGAAATTTCGATGAAATATTTTGGAAAAGATATTTCAAAATAAAGGATCAAAATGAAATTTACAAATTTATTAAAAGTAGTAGCAGTGCTTGCAATGGCTCTAAATTTGCAAGCAAAAACTATAAAAGATGGCGTGCTAACAGTAGCAACAGAAGGCACTTACGCTCCTTTTACATTTTATAATGACAAAAATGAGTTAGTGGGATACGACGTAGATATCGCAAGAGCAGTAGCGCAAAAGCTAAATTTAAAAGTTGAGTTTCTAACAGCTCCATGGGACGCGATGCTAGCAGCATTTGACGCTGGCAAAGCAGACGTTGTGTTTAATCAAGTTAGTATAACTGATGAGAGAAAGAAAAAATATGCTTTTTCAGTGCCTTATACTGTGACATTTGGCGCTATCATCACTAGAAAAGATAATAACGATATAAAAAGTTTTGCTGATCTAAAAGGTAAAAAAGATGCCGACTCAGCGACTAGTAACTGGGCAAAAGTCGCTGTAAAATACGGTGCTGAACACGTCGTAACAGATAGTTTTGCTAAAAGCATGGAGCTTCTTATATCAAGACGTGTAGATGCTGTTGTAAGAGATAACATCGTGTTTTACGACTTTATAAAAGAGCGTCCAGACGCACCTGTGAAGATAGCTGCCTCACTTGACGAGAAAGACTACACAGCAGCAGCTGTCAAAAAAGACAACGCCGAACTTGCAGAGCAAATTTCAAATGCACTAAATGAACTTTCAAAAGAAGGAAAACTAGAAGCCATCTCAAAAAGCTACTTTAGCAAAGACGTCTCAAAATAAATTTATAAACCAACAAGGCAAAAATGGAAAATTTAGATAGAGTGATCGAGCTTGTTTCAAACTCGACGCTACCGATGATCATCGCACTTTTAAAAGTGACGATCCCACTTACTTTGCTCTCGTTTTCGCTAGGGCTTGTTATAGCCATTGTCACAGCAGTAGCAAGGCTTTCAAATATAAAAATTTTAAAATTTATATTTGCCACCTATGTTTGGATATTTCGTGGCACGCCGCTTCTTGTGCAGCTTTTTATTGTATTTTACGGACTTCCTAGTCTCGGTGTCACGCTTGATACTTGGAGTGCGGCGACTATAGCATTTAGCCTAAACGTTGGCGCTTATGCGTCTGAGTCTGTAAGGGCTGCCATACTTTCTGTGCCAAAAGGTCAGTGGGAGGCGGCCACATCGCTTGGCATGACGCACTATCAAATTCTAAAGCGCATCATCGCGCCTCAAGCAGTGAGGATATCACTCCCTCCGCTTTCAAACACATTTATAGGCCTTGTTAAAGACACTTCACTAGCAGCTTCTATAACGATGGTAGATATGTTTATGGTCGCTCAAAGGATCGCAGCAAGGACCTTTGAGCCACTCATCCTCTATATCCTGGCAGCACTCATATATCTAGTGGTTTGCACACTTTTAACCTATCTTCAATCAAGGCTTGAAAAAGCTGTCTCAAGGTATGTCTAATGGCTATAAATTTTAAAAATATAAGCAAATCTTACGGCGATCATTTGGTGCTAGATAACATAAACACAAGCTTTAAAGAGGGGCAAACGACCGTGATAGTTGGCTCATCTGGTTGTGGCAAATCAACACTTCTTAGATGCATAAATTTACTTGAGATCCCACAAAATGGCACTTTAGAGGTAGATGATAGGAGTGTAAATTTTAAAGAGAAGCTTAACTCAAAAGAGCTTTTAGAAATTCGCAAAAAAACAGGCATGGTCTTTCAAAGTTTCAACCTTTTCCCACACCTAACAGCGCTTCAAAATGTCACCGAAGCTCCGATCTACGTTCAAAAAAAGGATAAAAACGAGGCGATAAAAGAGGCAAAAGAACTTTTAGCCAAAGTGGGGCTTAGCCACAAAGAAGATACCTATCCAAACAGGCTCTCAGGCGGACAAGCGCAGCGTGTAGCCATCGCTAGAGCACTAGCTGTAAATCCATACTTTTTGCTACTTGATGAGCCTACAAGTGCGCTAGATCCAGAGCTTGAGGCTGAAGTTTTAAAGGTCATCTTGTCTCTTGCAAAAGAGAAAAAGTCTATGATCATCGTCACTCATAATATGAATTTTGCTAGAAAGATAGCTGATAGAATTTTGTTTTTAGATAAAGGTGTGATCGCGTTTGATGGCTTGGTAGATGAGTTTTTTAACAGCCAAAATGAGAGGATAAAAAGCTTTATCTCAGCTATGGATATATAAATTTAGCTAGAAGATCTAGCTAAATTTACTACGCAAAGTATGGTTTTATCTGCTCGATCCAATCTGAAATTCTACCCTCAGTCTTGTCACTTTGGTTATCAGCATCAAGCGCTAGACCTACAAATTTACCATTTCTTACGGCATCAGAGCCATCAAATGTATAGCCATCAGTGCTAACCTCACCCACTACCTTTGCACCTACTTTTACGACCTCATCGTAAAGCTTTGCCATGCCATTACAGTACTCATCAGAGTAGCTCTCGCTATCGCCCATGCCAAAAACAGCGACCGTTTTACCGCTTAAATTTAACGCTTTAAAGTCAAACGCGTCCCAGTCGTCTTGAAGATCACCGCTACCCCAAGTCGATGTGCCAAGGATGAGCTTATCAAAGCTATTTAGCTTCGCTGCGTCCACGTCAGAGACGTTTAAAAGCTCGTTTTCAAGCCCCAAACCCTCGCTTATAAGTTTTGCTGCATCTTCGGTATTTCCCATGCTGCTTCCATAAACTATACCTATCATTTTTATCCTTTTTAAAAAATTTTACTAATAATCGTATAAGGCACGAGCTTTATGCACCCTCTTGCAAAGCAGTGCCTAACCTCAACGTGCCGCCTAAATTCCTCATTTCTAGGACAAACGATATAAACCATCTCGCACTCACTACCAAGCGCGCAAACGGCTGCATCGATGTCGTCGTTTAAATTTCTCATATCATCAAAGCTCACCCTTTTAAAGCTTGGCATGACGCTGAGTAAATTTTTACCATCTTTTTTGACCGAGATGACGCCGCCATTTAGCACGACCTCTTTGTCCTGATGGCGGAGGCGTATTTTATCATAAACAAACTGGCAAAACATCTGCGCTGCGTCAATGAAAAACTCAAATTCCCCGCTTCTATAAAGCATCTTTATCATCTTTGCAGCTGCCATTTTTGGCTCTTTAGCTACAAATTTCAACGCCTTAAAGTCATTTTTCAAATAAGCATTTATGATGATGTTTGAAGGCATGCAAAAGCTATCAACTGGTTTGAAATTTAAAAATTTCTCACGCAGCAAGAAATTTATCCTAGCCTCAAAAATATCTTTGAAATTTAGAAATTTAGCGTAAGAAAGCGGGATCTTTAGCTCACTCTCTACGCCAACATTATAAAGTGCGATGAAAATTTTCGCACGCGAAAGCTTGTCAAGCTTTGCAAAAATACTTGGAGTTATTTCGCCAATATCTGATAAAAATCCGAACTTCATCGATTATTCTTTGCATCCAAATTCCTTATCTAGGCCAAAGACCTTACAATACTCGCAAAATACGCAACTAACACTTCTTTTCGCACAAACGATAGGGATATTTCTCTTTTTTGCTTGAGTTTTAATAGTCTTCATCGTGTTGTGATTTAAAAAGCTAGTGAGCATCACCACGCACTCAGTATCTTGTGGGATCGGCTTACGATTTACGCGGTTTTCGTTTCTAGCGTCCCAGTGCTCTATCTTTTCAGCTCCTAAATCATGCAAAACAGCCTTAATAGGCGTGATCTCATCTGCTCCGATAACTAAAACTGACATAACAAGCTCCTAATTTTTATTTGTTTTTCTGATAACGATTATAAAAAAGGTTAGCTAAAATTATTCTTAGTTATGATATTTATTATCACTTATTTGTAGAAATTTGTAACGTTTTTGGTTTTTTAAAAAGGCTAAATTTAATTAGCCTTTTTAAATTTAACCGCTGCAACGAGAAAGATGACAAGTCCAGCCGCTGCAAAAAGGCTGCCAACGTTGCCGATATTTTGCTCGCCAAGACGAACTATCGTTTGATGACCTATTAGTGCGCCAGCTCCTATGCCAATGTTATAAATGGCTGAATATATCGCCATCGCAGCGTCCGTGGCATTTGCGGCTAAGCTTAGCACCTTTATCTGAAAGCTCATATTTATCCCAGCTATGCCAAGCCCCCAGATAAAGGCAAGCGCAAGCATCAAGCTCTCATTTGTAGCGATGAAATTTAACGTCAGCAAGCAGACTAAAATGATCGCTATTGAGATAGCTGTAAAAGCAGTTGGTATGAGCTTATAAAATTTAGAGAAAAGCACGCTTGCTACGATGCCAGCGATGCCAAATAAAAGCAAAAATATGGTGATAAATTTACCATCAAAACCGCTTATATCTTTAGCAAACGGCTCGATGTAGCTATAGGTGCTAAAATGCGCGCTGATAACGATAGCAGTTAGCAAAAATATCACCATTAAAAAGCCATTTCTTGCAAGCTCCGGTAGGCTCTTTAATGAGCCTGAGTTTTTGCTAGGCAAAAGTGGCAAAATTTTATATAACCAAGCGCCAACGCTCACAGCAAAGATCCCTATGAGCCCAAATGTGACACGCCAGCCCAAGCTATCGCCTAAAATCCTACCAAGTGGCAAGCCAAGTATCATCGCCATCGATGTGCCAAGAGCCAGCAGTCCAAGGGCTTGCGAGCTTTTATTAATAGGCGCAACTCTAACAGCAAGCGAAGCTGTGATCGACCAAAATATGGCGTGTGAGATAGCTATTAACACGCGAGCTATGACTAAAACCGTGAAATTCCATGCAACCGCGCAAAGTGCGTGAGAAGCGACAAAAATGATAAAAACCTTTAAAAGTAACGACCTTCGCTCTAAATTTGCAGTTAGCAGCATAAAAGGTAGCGAGAGTATCGTCACACTCCACGCATATATCGTGATGATGAGCCCAGTATCAGCCGTACTCATGCCAAAATCCTTTGCTATGTCGCTTAAAAGCGGCACCGGCACGAACTCAGTTGTATTAAATATAAAAGCTGCAAAAGCTAGCGCGATAACCCTTAAATAGGCTATTTTATGAATATTTATCAAAATTTCATCCTTTTTACTTTGCCCCTACGATATTAAAATTTGACTTACATCTTAGTTATTTATAAATTTTAATTTTTTAATGATAGAGATTAATGACAAATTTTGGATTTTTCTTTTATAATAAAGCCATTTTTAAGATAATTTTAAGGCGGAAATATGTCAAAAATAATGAAAACTATGGACGGAAACGAGGCCGCAGCTTACGCATCATACGCATTTACCGAAGTAGCTGGAATTTACCCTATCACTCCTAGCTCGCCTATGGCTGACTACACTGACCTTTGGGCAGCGCAGGGCAAGAAAAATTTATTTGGTATGCCGGTAAAAGTAGTCGAGATGCAAAGCGAAGGCGGTGCAGCTGGCACGGTGCATGGCTCACTACAAGTTGGCGCCCTAACTACGACCTACACAGCTTCTCAAGGCCTTCTTTTAAAAATTCCAAATATGTATAAGATAGCAGGCCAGCTCCTCCCTGGCGTCATCCACGTCTCAGCTCGTTCGCTTGCGGCACAGGCACTTTCAATATTTGGCGACCACCAAGACATCTACGCCTGTCGCCAAACTGGCTTTGCTATGCTAGCAAGCGGCTCAGTGCAAGAGGTGATGGATATCGCTGGCGTAGCGCATTTAGCAGCGATCAAGGGCAGAGTGCCATTTTTACACTTCTTTGACGGCTTTAGAACGAGCCATGAAATTCAAAAAGTAGAAGTGATGGACTACGCGCACTTTGACAGACTTCTTGACAGAGAGGCGCTACAAAAATTTAGAGACGAAGCGCTAAACCCAGAGAGCCCAAAAACAAGAGGCACAGCGCAAAACGATGATATCTACTTTCAAACAAGAGAGCTAAGCAACCGCTTTTATAACGCAGTGCCAGACATCGTGGCAAACTACCTAGCTGAAATTTCAAAGATCACTGGCAGAGACTACAAGCCGTTTAACTACTACGGCGATCCTGAGGCTACGCGCGTCATCGTAGCTATGGGCTCAGTGACGCAAACTCTTGAAGAGGTCGTTGATTATCTAAACGCAAAAGGCGAAAAGGTGGGCATCATCAAGGTGCATTTGTACCGCCCATTTAGCACGAAGTATCTCTTTGACGTGATGCCAAAGAGCGTGAAAAAAATAGCCGTTCTTGACCGCACAAAAGAGCCTGGCAGCCTTGGCGAGCCGCTATATCTTGATATAAAAGCAGCGTTTTACGGCCAAAAGGACGCTCCAGTCATAGTTGGCGGTAGATACGGCCTAAGCTCAAAGGACGTCGATCCTGCTCAAATGCTAGCTGTGTTTGAAAATTTAAACCAAAGTGAGCCAAAAGATGGCTTTACAGTTGGTATCGTCGATGACGTCACTTTTACCTCGCTACCAACTGGAGAGAAAATTTCACTAAGCGATGAGAGCGTTAAAGAGTGCCTATTTTACGGACTTGGCGCTGATGGCACCGTGGGCGCAAACAAAAACTCTATTAAGATCATCGGCGATAAGACTGATCTTTACGCACAGGCATATTTTGCCTACGATAGTAAAAAATCAGGTGGCTACACGCGCTCACACCTTCGCTTTGGCAAAAAGCCGATCCGCTCGACCTATCTCGTCTCAAACCCGCACTTTGTAGCCTGCTCAGTCGCAGCATATCTTGAAATTTACGACGTCATTGATGGCATCAGAGAAAACGGCACATTTTTACTAAACTCTATCTGGGACGCAGAGCAGACCATAGCCAAACTGCCAAATAAAGTTAAGAAAATTTTAGCTAGCAAAAATATAAATTTCTACATCATAAACGCAACAAAGCTAGCACACGACATCGGACTTAAAAACCGCACAAATACCATAATGCAGTCGGCATTTTTCAAGCTTGCAGACATCATACCATTTGAAGATGCGCAAAAATATATGAAAGAGTACGCGCACAAAGCCTACGCTAAAAAAGGCGAGGCGATCGTGCAGATGAATTATAGCGCTATCGACGTTGGCGCAAATGGGCTCATAAAAGTATCAGTCGATCCTGCGTGGGCAAATTTAGCAGATGATGAACAAAAAGATGAAAAATATATCGGCAACAGCTTCATCGAAAACGTCGTAAAACCGATAAATGCGGCCAGAGGCGATAGCCTACCAGTCTCAGCCTTCATAGGCTACGAAGACGGACACTTCGAAGCTGGCACGACGGCTTACGAGAAGCGTGGCGTTGGCGTCATGGTGCCAAAATGGATCGAGCAAAACTGCATCCAGTGCAACCAGTGCGCATTTGTCTGCCCGCACGCTGTAATCAGGCCATTTTTGATAGACGAAAACGAGCTTAGTGCAGCACCACAAGGCGTAAAAGAGCACAACCTAGAGGCCAAAGGCAAAGAGGTCAAGGGACTAAAATATAAAATCCAAGTAAGTCCGCTAGACTGCACCGGCTGCGAGCTGTGCGCGCAAAACTGCCCAAGCAAGGAAAAATCGCTCGTAATGGTGCCGCTTGAAGAAGAGCTAGGCAAAAACGAGCAAGAAAATGCTGATTATCTATTTAAAAAGGTCGCTTATAAAGACGATCTCATAAACAAAGAGAGCGTTAAGGGCGTTGGCTTTGCTAAGCCGCTCTTTGAATTCCACGGCGCTTGCCCGGGATGTGGCGAAACTCCGTATATCACGCTTATAACAAGGCTATTTGGCGAGCGCATGATCGTTGCAAACGCGACTGGTTGTAGCTCTATATATGGCGGCTCAGCCCCATCTACTCCGTACACCACAAATGACGAAGGTAAGGGCGTTGCGTGGGCAAATTCGCTATTTGAAGATAATGCCGAGTTTGGCATGGGTATGAACGTAGCGATGGAGACTATGCGCCACCGTATAGAAGATATAATGAGAAACAACATAGATAGCGTACCAAACGCACTTTCAGCGCTTTACAACGACTGGATAAATTTCAAAAATGATGGCGTTAAAACGCAAGAGATCACGAAAAATTTATTGCCTATTTTAGAGCAAAATTTAAGCGCGCCAGGCGTTAAAGAAATTTTAGAGCTTAAGAAATTTCTCGTCAAAAAGTCGCAATGGATCATCGGCGGCGACGGCTGGGCGTATGACATCGGCTTTGGCGGACTTGACCACGTACTAGCAAGCGGTGAGAACGTAAATGTGCTAGTGCTTGACACCGAAGTTTATTCAAACACTGGTGGCCAAAGCTCAAAATCAAGCCGCGCAGGCTCGATAGCGCAATTTACAGCTAGCGGCAAGCCAGCTCAGAAAAAGGACCTTGGCTACATCGCTATGACTTACGGCAACATTTTTGTAGCGCAGATCAACTCAAACGCGAGCCAAGCAAACGTGATAAAAGCGATCGCAGCGGCCGAAGCGTATGATGGCCCAAGTCTTATCATCGCCTACTCTCCGTGCATCGCTCACGGCATCAAAGGCGGCTTATCGCAGTCTGGCGGCCAAGGCGAGCTCGCCACAAAATGCGGATACTGGCCGACATATCTATACGATCCGCGCCTTTTAAAAGAGGGACAAAATCCGCTTAAAATCACCTCAAAAGAGCCAGACTGGTCGCTTTATGAAGAGTTTTTGCTAAACGAAGTTCGCTACAACTCGCTTAAAAAGACCAACCCTGAGCACGCAGACGAGCTACTAGCTAAAAATAAAGCTGACGCGCAAAGACGCTACCGCCAGCTAAAACGCCTAAGTCTAGCAGACTTTAGCGACGAAATCAATTAAATTTTAGGTGCTTTTGCACCTAAAATTTACTCTAGCAACTAGAATACATCTTGCTTGAAATCTTTTTAAATTTAATACTGCATATCTCATCAAAGGCAAAATGACGCTCCTTAAGATCACTCATCATATATGAAAAATAAAATTTCTTCTCCACAAAAGCCACTTCACTAGCTATGATCTCGCCAAGAGTGCTGTCATCTATATGAAAATTTTTAAAAAGGGCACTTAGCTCGAAGTAGCCATTTTGCAAGTCTCCGATATAAAATTTAACCCTAGCGCCGCTTTTTATAAAAGCAAAAGATACTATCTTTGCATCACTAAAATTTAGATCTACAAAAACTCTCTCAAGCGTCTTTAGCTCGTCATAAAAAGACTTTATATACGAGCCATAATCCTCTATCCTCTTTTCAAACTCATCATCGTCCAGATCACCATTTACCCAGCTCTTATCGAAAAACCTCATCTTGCGCCAAGGCACTGCGGCTCCTTAAATTTAACTTCTAAAGCAAATTTTATATATCATTATCTAAAATTATTCATAAATTTAAAAGGCAAAAATATGAGCCAAATGCACCCTTTTAAGCCAATCTTTGATAAAAACTCTAAAATTTTGATCCTTGGCTCTTTCCCCTCTGTCATCTCTCGTAAATTTGGCTTTTACTATACAAATCCGCAAAACCGCTTTTGGCGAGTGTTGGCTGGGATTTTAAATACTGATGTGCCAAAAAGCACGGATGAAAAGATAAATTTTCTACTCTCTCATCACATCGCGATATATGACGCGGCGATATCATGCGAGATAGATGGCTCAAGCGACGCTAAGATGAGCAAGATCGTGCCTGCAAATTTAAAGCCAATTTTTAAAACCGCAAATGTCAAGCAAGTTTATGCAAACGGCGGCAAGGCTTATGAAATTTGCAAAAAATACTTAGAGGGAGAGATCATAAAAGCGACAAAAAATGAAGTGATAAAACTACCATCAACCAGTCCTGCGAATGCTAAATTTAGCCTTGAAAAGCTCATGTGCGAATGGAGAGTAGTAGTAGATATATTAAGAGACAGCTAAATTTAGTTAATTTGCTTGTCTGTTATTGCAAATGCTAAAATATAAAACAAAGCCTCACTTTCTGGTCTATCTCATAAGCTCTAATTCTCTCTTAGAAAAATCCCCTTATTTAATAGTTTTTGAGGTAAGATATTTATAAAATCTAAATCTATAATCATAAATTTTCTATCATACTGCTTATATTTTTAGGATATAGCCTCCTACCCCACCTCTAACTTAACCTCTTTGCTATCTAGTCCAACTCTTTGCTTTACTTCGTTAAATTTTTGGATAAATCTGTTTTTATTCTCACTATTTATCAAATTTATTCCACTTTTTGTAGATGATGCTCTTTGTATATTGCTATCTATTGCATAAATTTTACATGGCTCTATATATGATCTATCTTTACCATCTATGCTTTGGTAGCATGTCTCACTTAGCTTATCATCTTCAAATATATCTATATCCCCGCTACTTAAATTTGAGTTTATATAATAAACCCCTTTAGGCATATGCTCTACTTTCTCATCTTTGCTCTCTTTATCAAAGATACCGCCAGACAAGCTTGTATCAAAGCACATAGTAGCATCAGTATGCCCAAACTCATATATGCAAAGCTTGCCATTAGAGTATTTTAAATAAATAGGTGCTTTTATATCTACTCTAATATGCGTCTTTCCAAAATTAGTATTAAACGCAGGTGATTTTAGATAGGCAAAAAACATTATGATATGGTTGCCATGATTTAGCTTCTTTAGTAGCTCTTTATCCTTTATGTCATCTTTTGGACTAAAGGTGATCTTTTTGCCTTTAAATTTCTCTTCGCTTAAATTTATCGCCCCTGCTACCTTGCCTACCACCTCACTATTATATTTATCCTCTCTTATCACCTTATAAGCCCAGCTTACCTCTTTGTAGTCATCGTCTCCCTTGTTTGGTAGATAAACAGCTTCTAAATTTAAAGTATCCTTTATGCTTAGATTTGTAGCACTAGTATTTTCTGAAGTATTTAGCCTGATCTCAGTTATATTTTTTTGATAAGCGACTGTAGATACTTTGATATCAAACTCAGCACCTCCATCTTTTTTATCTTTACTAGCTAAAGTAACAACAGCAGTATCTTCTTTGGCATGTATCTCGGCAGTGTCATACTCTTTGCTTAGATTAAATGTAGCTATGATAAATTTTGAAGTCTTTTTAAAGCCTGTAGAGTTTTTATCTAAATTTATATTTATTCTAAATTTAGCCGTATATGAGTTTTTAGAGCTACTATTACTATCTGCGTCTTTATCATCATTTTTCTTTAGGTAGTAAGAGGGATAGACCCTTTTATCTTCACCATTATGAAGGTACACCTCTTTTATATCGCAGCTTTTACCCTCTTCATCTTTTATGATCAGATCACTCACTACTAAGTTGAAATTTCCTTCATTCTTTGTAGAGATACTATCAGTAGCGTCTGGTAGCCTTAGCTTTATATCAAACATGCTTGAAGCCTTGTCGCTCCTTATGCTATAGCTGTTTTCTTTAGCAAAATTTAAGAGGTTAAAGTTCATTTTGTCAAAGAAGTTAAGAGTTATTACATTGCCACTATTAAAGGCATATTTCTCATCTTGTGATATGAAAATGTCGTTAGCGTTTTTGTAGATGATAGTCTCACCATTTGTAGAAGGCTTTATAAAGCTTATCTCTTCATCTCTTGAGTTTTTATTGGGCTCTCTTACATCTTGCTTATAGTTCATAAGCACTATCTCACTCTCATTACTATTCCCATCTGGGTTTAAATTTGAACAATCAAGCGATGTATTATCTGCTAAGACGATAGTAAAGGTTGTATTTTTTGGTTGGATAGGCATTACAGGAAGGGCTGAGGCTGTTGGATATATAAGCAAGATATCTCTCTTAGCTTCAGGTTTAAACTCACCATTTTCTGCTCTTATCTTTAAAAGCTTATTTATCCTTGAGATATTATGGCTATTATCATCTTTTGTGGTGATCACATAGATATCTTCTAGCTTAAAGCTCTTTTGGGTGACATTTTTTAAAAGAGCATTTATCTTATCTGCAAAAAATTGCAAGATAGTGTTGTATTTTCTGTAGTGTTCGTTAAAGTCAGCATTGCCATTTGAGTAGCCAGCTATAGTTCTATTGCCTTTAAATTCCTTAGTAGTCTCATAAGCTATAGCGTTTTGCAAATAGGTTATAGATGGCTCATCTTTCTCTTTTATCTTTGCCACATTTAAAAGAGAAAATAGATCCAAACACTCTTCAAAGGATATTGCGTTTATGCTTATATCTCTTAGTTCGTTTTCTTTGACCGCATTATTATTTTCATTACTTTCAAACAGCCCAAATTCATTTGACTCTGCAAATCTACGCTTAGCTATACCTATCTCATTATCTGCGTTACTCTTATACCTTATCTCATACCAAGCCCCAAAGCGGTTTTTAGCTCTCAAGTGAGCCTTTAGTCCATTTCCTACAAGGCTTGGATTATTATATGTCATGCTCATTAGAGCTATATATTCACTGCTACCTATGCTATTTTCATCTATCTTACTCTCTTGCAGGCTTATAGAGGTATAGGCTAGTTTTTTATTTAGACCATCTCTAAATATTTCAACAACCTCTGGCAATATATTAATGATTTGATCATCATCTAGCTCAAATTTTCCAAATTTCGCACTCTTTCCATCTTTTGTCTTTATGCCATCAAGATACTCTGATACCTTAGATCTTAAATTTTCATCTGTTTTTACCTTTACTCCATTAATGGTATTAAGTAATCCAGCAAATTCTTCTTCACTCATTTTAGGTTCAGAATATTTCTTATCACAAACTTCTTTTAGTATCTCTTTTAAGGTCACATTAAAACCACAACCTATAGTAGCTATATTTTTACCATCATAATATAGTTTTTCTCTAAAATCTTCAGTTTTTTTTAATGTACTCCCAAGCTCATTTTTGAAATTGCTAGCATTTCTCTCATTGATTGGCATTAAAACTCCTTAAACTGCTCAAGATACTCTCTTATAAGCTTACTATCATTTCTATCTTTAAATCTGCTTTGGATAGGCATTCTACAAACTAGATAATTTCCATATTTTTCCATATACACTCTAAAAAAAAATTTATCAGCCACTATAAAAGCTGGTGAACTAGAATAACCATCAGGATATGTATATCTTCCAAATTTATCTTTTCTCTCTTTTCCATGCAAATTTGAAGCATATAGTATTCTTACCATTCCATCAGAAAGTATATTTGCATCATAGCTTTTATCAGTACTATATATTACGCTACTAAAATCATCTGTATCATTTTTTATTGTTTTTTTATAAACCTCTGTTGAAAAGCTATCATCTTTTTCGTAGTCTAAGCCTCTTCTTTTAAACTCTTCTTCGATCTCTTCTATCTCTTTAAATTTAAGTCCAAATTTTAGTTTTTGACCATCTCTTATATAATCCCCATTTAAAAAATCCTCGAACTGTCCATTTAATGTTACACAATAAGGCTTATATGTTTTACTTCTTAGATCATATATCTCTTTCTCTTCTCCACCTATACCTACGCACATGATATAGCTTCCAACTGGAGCAAAGTCGAGCTTAGTGTAGTAATAGTTTGTAGTGGTATTTAATTCCCTCTCTGCAATGTCTTTACCAAGAGCATCGATGAGAAATTTCTCATAAAACTCTTTATCTTCTCCATAAGGTGGATTATCTTTATTTACAGGCTTTGGAGAGTCCATCCAGAATTTTTGCGTAAAGTAGTTATAGCATAGATCATTTGTGCTATTTTTATCGTTTATTGAAAAACCAATTCTTACATTATAAGTTGGGACTACAGATTGTATCCTATTATAATATTCATTAAGGACACACCTTCTAAATTCTTCTTTATCTTTTTCTGTGTTGCAATACCTATCTCTATGCTTAACCCACTCAATCTGACTTTGTTTTAGCTTTTCTAAATATGGCTTTATCTCCTCTTTAGCCTCTTCATTCATATAAGCAAGGTCATATTTACCCATCATTAGATCATAAGCTTTTTGCATATCTCTATCTAGTGTAGAGAGAACTTCGTCAGAACATACTAGTTTTTCTACTCTTGTTTTAGCTTTAGAGCAATCAAAGCTAGGCTGAATTTTTTCACTTGAGTAGAGGTTTGATGTGATTAGTAATGCGGATATAACAATGAGTTTTAAACTTTTCATTAGAGTTCCTTTTATTCTGATAATAAAATCTTGTTATTGTATCTATTATGGGATTTATTAATTATAATTTAAAAGCGTATTTTAACGCAAATCATCTACTATTTCGTATTTGTAGCTATATTTTTTATAATTCATTTAAATGGCTTAGCTCCAGCTTTTGTCTAACTTTTCATGCAAATACGGATTTGCTAAGCCCTTCCTAAGTTTAAACAACCTTAAGTATTGTATTTATGGCTACTTATGGTCTATAGCCACATACTGCGCCATCTTTTTCATGGTCTTGACATATATATTCTTTTTCAGCGCAAGCTGTAAAAACAAATGCCAACAAAGCAAACATGATTAATTTTTTTATTTCCATTTTATCTCCTTTGATTTTGTATTAAATAATAACCCATGCTGACGCATCTTTTGTCTATCCATATTGATTTTTATATTAGAAAAAATTTCTTCCGCATCTTGCCTAAATTGTCTTGTTATTTTATTTAACTTTTCTTTTTCTGAGAGGGTGCTTTTTTTAAATGCCTCACTTGACAAGTTAAAACTATACTCAGATCTTATGCGAAGCACCTTTGGCAAACCATTGGCACCATAAAAGCTACAATATGTTTCATACTCTTGTGTCTGAATTATGCCATCACCCTTGTTTTGATGATTATATTTTTTATTTAGTTCTTTAGGAAAGCTTCTGCATTTTATACCATCTATAATATTGATAAAAGCCCTATCATAATACTGTCCAAATGTTTCATTTTCATATTTTATATCTGGATTATTAGTATTTAGCTCAAAAGAATTTATATTTTCCAAATCAAGGTACTTTTCTCCATCGAATGTATCTATCTTATCTATTTCAAGATAAAATATCTCAACTATCTCTCCGGTGATACGGCGCTGCAACACTGTAAAATCATCATATTTGTCTAAACCCTCAAATAAGATGCCTCTATTTATCGGCGCCTTTACTGAAAATGTTTTATTTGAGCTATAAAGTGTAGTGTTTGCATCCATTTTTATATAGTCGCGATCATATATATCACTTTTATATGTATTATCAAAACTACATCCTGTTATAAAAGCTATTAATAATGAAATTATTGGTATCTTCATCTCACTGCACTCCTTTATGTATGGCACCATTTTTATCAAATTCTTTGTATATAGTTTGCAGTTGCAATTTTATCTAAAACTGAACCCTATATGGTTTATCAAACAAAAGCCCCTCTTTTCTCATCTTCTCTCTGTCCATGCCAAGCTTTATGGTAGAAAATATTGCTTGTATGTCTTGCCTAAATATATTGTGTATATCATTTAAGACTTCCTGCTCTGTTTTGTTGCTATCTGTAAAAGCTTTTGATTTGCGATTAAAACTATATTCATATTGTAGTCTAACCATATTTGTTGGTTTTTTAATGTTTTTTGGCTGATAAAATGAACAATATGTATCATAGTATTGTGTATAAGTCTTTTCACCATCTATTACATTTTGATAAATCTGTCTCAAATCCGCATGGACAAATGTCCTGCATTTAACTCCATCTATATAATCAAGATATGCTTTTTTATATATAGCACTAGTAGTAGTATTGTAAAAACTCTCTTTAGTTTTTGTCTCTTCTTCAAAAATTTTAAGATTTTTTGGATTGAGATATTTTGCAGATTCAAAAGTATGCCCAGGATAAGACTCTGTCGAAATAATAAGCTTTGAAGCCATCATATTTTTTACAGCCCAAGTCAACGCCATGCCTTCCTCTACTTTATATACTCCATAAAAAACGCCTATATCCTTATGTATAGGCGCCATCAAAGAGAGCAATCCCTCTTTAGTAGATATTCTTTGATCTACACTCAAGATTTTAGATTCTTTATTGTCATCATCTACACTCGTAACAATGCCGCATCCCGACAGAAATAAGATAATAAATAAAAATCTTATCTGTAACCACATACTGCTTCTCCTTCTTTTATCATTAGTCTTCCGTTTTTACATTATTTTATGATCCAATAGTTGTTAAATTTAAAACATCCTTGAGCTTCATTTTCTTAGTACCTTGCCTTCTTTGCTACTTAAAATCAGTTAAATAGGTTTCTGCAACTTCATAAATTTTTCTTTTCGTTTAGAACCCGAAATATATTGATCTATTTCTGAATACAAAAGTGGCAGTTTGAAAAGATCGCTAGTTAGTATCTCAAAATCATTTTTGACACAGAACGATATGATAAATTTTAAAATATCTTTATATTCACTAGTGAAATTTATACGCAGTAATACCCCATCTACCAATCCATTGTTGTCAAAAGAGATCTGCAGGCAGCTATCCTCTAGACTGCCATAAATGTCCAAGCTATCCGACCATGATTTTACTTGTGGTAAAACAGAAGCAACACTATTAAAAGTTTCTTTATTAACTGATACTTTATGCCAAAAGATAGAATCATCAAATGTTTCTAAATTTAAAACCGCCTCGTCGCTGTTACTTGGTAAAATATAAAAATCACATTGCCAAATCGCCAATACTAACTCCTTTTATGAATATAGTTTTACAGCATAAAAATTGCCATTGCTATTTTTACATACAACAGTATCATTAAAACCGAATTCTAGCATCTCGTCAAGTTTTTCAAAATCGGTATTATCTACTATCTTAAAGATATTTTCCTTTAAACAAACTGCTTTGACTGGATGCCAAACAGGTATATCTTCATTTAGTATTTTTACATAAATATTAGTAGTCATATTTAACTCATTTTACTCATATTCTTCTTCTAGTTGGCAACTGAAATTTTCTATATCTATTTTAATACCAAATTTTTCAAACAGTATCTTGTTTATCTCTGGCGTTATATCGTAGGCTCCACTTAGGTATTCATTTCCATTTTCATCTAATTGGATATGTTTTTCATTTGGATAGACATTTAATAAAACATTCTCAATATCATTTAACGTACAATTTTAATAGGGATAGATTTTACAAAACTATCATCAAATTTATTATAGTAGATAACGCAAATATTAGTTTTTGACTTAGATTTCATTTTTTTACCTTTCTGTTTTTACAGGTGGTTTTTTCTCTTTAGTTATTGGGTTATATGATCCTTGATGCTTGCCTTGTTTATTATAAATCTCCATTTCTCCATGCTGCGAATCCCACTCAAAAATATTGCCATCTTTATCTTTACATCTAGGTCTTAACCTGCCGCCGCCACTAACTGGTGTTTTTGGCTTTTCTCTTCTTAAATCTGGTAGAAAATCATCATTTTCTAATTCATCATTACTTGGCTTTGGTATATGAATTTTTATATTCTAAACCTATTTCATTTTCTGTTATTATATCAATACCATCAGAGATATATTTATCCCAAATCTTTTTAGCACCGTACGCACCACTAAGAGCAACTGAGACTGCTCAAAAATTCTAATACAGCTGGCGCAATAGGTAAAACAGCTGCTGGGATAAAACTTCCTTTTAGTGCTTCTTGCTCTTTATTATATTCATTGATTGCCTTT
>NZ_POYR01000126.1:0-3789 GCF_002912425.1 Campylobacter concisus | reverse complement strand
ATTTAAGGGGTCAAATTAAGCATAATAGCATGCTTGTTAATATTAGTCGCTTTTCTGATGTGCACGAAAAAATTGAATGTTTGATAGATGAATATTTAAAAGCGTTAAAAAATGATATTAATGCTTTTATTTTACTTCCAAATTCAGTAAAACAAAGTAGCTTGATACTAAACTTAAAGAATATTTTTGAGACAAAATTTGATATAGAATTTTCATGGTTAGAGATTTCAAAAAAATTATCCGAAATCGCAAATAGTATTCAAGTAATAGCGGTTTACCAAAATAGTAAGAAGCCGCTTAAATATAATACTGGCGAAAGAGTAAATGTCATTGCGGTTGGAGGACTTAGCCTATCACGTGGCTTTACTCTAGAAGGACTCAGTGTTAGTTATTTTATAAGAAGTACAATATTCTATGATACGCTTATGCAGATGGGTAGATGGTTTGGGTATAGACAAGGCTATGAGGATTTATGTAAAATTTATATGCCAAAAGATATTCAAAACTATTTTAGATTTATTATTGAGGCTACAAATGAGCTTATGTATAAATTTAAAGAGATGGCGGAAGATGGTCTAACTCCTTATAATTTTGGACTAGCTGTCAGACAAGATCCAAACAGTCAATTACAAATTACAGCCAAAAATAAGATGAAAAACGCAGAAGAAAAATGTATGTCATTGGATTTAAGTGGAAAGCTAATAGAAACCGTAAGATTTGCTAAAAACCCACAACTACACGATAATAATTTAAATATTTTAAAAGAGCTTATAGAATCACTTAATAGAGGTAGTAAAAAAGGAAGCGCCACTATATATAAAAATATAGATAAAATGGAAATATTAAAATTTATAAATAACTTTAGTGTTATAAAAGCACATATGCAGTTAGATTTTATAAGGGCGTATCTGGAAGATAAGAATACAGTGTGGGATGTTGTTCTTTATGGAGGAAGGGGTATGTTTTTAGAAAAATTTGGGATAAATATGGAAGAGCGCTCAAAATTGCAAGACAAGGGTGATTACATAGAACTTGGGAATAGAAAACTATCGGCAGGAGATCCTGAGAAAGCATTACTAGATGATGAAATTTATGAACAAAGCAAGAAAGAAAAAAGGGGCGACAGGTCTTCATTTTTAAGAAAAAATTTGAAAAATCCAATTTTAATGTTACATATACTAGACACTAAGAACAATCAAATCGGCTTTGGTTGCGATATATTACCAGCCTATGGCGTTTGTTTTCCTAATGATGGTGTTTGTAGTAGCTCTCAAACTATTAAATATTTAATCAATAAGGTATATCAAGAAGAGATGCTTTTTGAATTTGAAGAATTAGAAGAGCAAGATGATTAATCCTTGGAATGATATGAAAAATAATACCAGAAGAAGGATTAATGGTGACAATAGATATGATATTTTTTGGATAGTGGATTTGGATGGAAGATATACTTTTGGCATTGAACTAGATTTTTGTATAAAAACTAGTAAAAAGAGTATAAAATTTATTGGTTTAAATACACTAAGAAAAGATTTTAAAGATGCTACCAAATTTTATATAGCACTAAACGATAATTCCAATTGGCAACTATTTGTATTGGTTTGCAACGATATTATTTCTCTTTTAAATACTTGCAATAATAATGAAAATGTTTTAGACAATATAGAAGCAAGACTTCTAAAATGGAAAAAATTTTTTATTTCAAATGATGATGATTTTGGGACAGAAAGGCAAATGGGGCTATTTGGTGAACTTAGTTTTTTAAATAATATTGCAGCTAAACAAGTTGGTTTTGAAGAGGCATTAAGTTCTTGGGTTGGGGCAGATTTTGATAAACAAGACTTTTTATTTAATGACTGCGCTGTTGAGATTAAAACGTATAAAGCTTCAAAGTCACCACATGTTATAATTTCATCTGCTTATCAACTTTATACAACTAAAGAAAAATTATATCTCGCGGTATACTCTTTATCTATAAATTCGCAAGGACTTAGTGTTGAGGATATCATAAAGAGTATAGAAGTAAAGGTCGCTGACGTAGAATCATTTTATAAAAAGCTTTTTTCGTATGGCTATAAATCAAATTTCCAAGTAGAACTATTAAAATTTAAAATAGATAAAATTTTATTTTTTAATGTAGATAATAAATTTCCAAAAATTACTTCCATAGATATAGATTCCAGAATTCATAACGTAAAATATACGGTAGATTTATTAAAATGCAATGAATTTTTGTTGGATAGAATAAAACTTTAAAGGCAAAAAATGGTTAGTTTAGATGACTTTCATCAAGATTTTATGCAGGATATCGTGAGTCAAGCCCAAAGCCGAGGTATAAGCAAACAAGAAGCATTTTTTGAGTCGGTCTGTGACTCTCTTGTTGACGAAGGAGAGCTATCGCAAGACTACATGATTGCTGAATACAATAAAAGAGATATGGAAGTAAGTGGATATGACTTTGATGTAGAGCGTGGTAAGCTTAGTCTTCTAGTGCATTGTTTTTTTCAAAGTGATGATATACAAACTCTCATAAAAGCGCAGATAGAATCAAAATTTAAAAAGCTGGAAAATTTCCTTTTAAGGAGTTTCCAAAAACTTTATGATACTATGGAGGAGGGTTTTGAGCATTACTCAATGGCCTATAATATATATTCGTATTTAATTAAAAATGAAATTAAAAAAATCCGCCTTATCATTATAACAGATGGAAAAATTACTAAAAATTTAGCAAGCATCCCAAATAAAGTACTATCTGGCATTGATGCGGAATATCGCATCATAGATATTGAGTTTTTATATAAAATCTATACTATAAATAACTCAAAAAACAACTTTGACGTTGAGGTTGATTTGCCGGCGCTTGTAGTAGACACGCCGGCGAAAGACTACAGATCTTATTTAAGCGTAATAGATGGTAGGACAATAGTTGAAATTTATGATACATTTGGCTCTAGACTTTTAGAACAAAACGTCAGAACTTTTTTGCAGTTTAGAGGCAACGTCAATAAGGGGTTGCGAAACACTATAGAATATAAGCCAGAGATGTTTTTCGCATACAATAATGGCATAACTGCAACAGCTAATGATGTTATTTTACAAGATGGCAAAATTATAAAAATATCAAATTTTCAGATTGTCAATGGAGGTCAGACCGTATCGGCCATATATGCTTCAAGTAAAAATTCAAAGCTAGACGTATCAAAAATTTATGTTCAGATGAAACTATCTGTAGTTGCTGACGCCGAAAAACAAGATGAATTTGTCTCAAAAGTTAGCGAATACGCAAATACCCAAAACAAGATAAATCAATCGGATTTCTTTTCAAATAGTCCTTTCCATAAAGATTTCAAAGAATGCTCAAGAAGAAATTTGGCACCAGCTGTTGATGGAATACAAGTAAGAACTCATTGGTTTTATGAGAGGGTAAGGGGCGAATACTTAAATGAACAAGCATATTTAAGTGGCACAGATAAAAAGAAATTTCAAATAGAAAACCCCAAGTCACAACTTATAGATAAAACATTTTTAGCTAAAAGCGAAATCGCTTGGCTACAATCGCCGGATATTGTATCAAAAGGCGCACAATATAGCTTTATGGCTTTTGCAAAACATATTACTCAAATGTTAGAAAAAGATGAGCTTTGTATAACGAGCAACTATTTTAAAGAAGCAGTATCTAGAATTATAATGTTTAAACAAGTTGAAAAACTTGTTTCTTACGCCACTTGGTACAATGGTGGTTATAGGGCACAATGCGTAGCCTATACCCTATCGTACTTATCGTATTAT
>NZ_POYR01000125.1:0-431 GCF_002912425.1 Campylobacter concisus | reverse complement strand
CCTATATCCTTTTAGAAAATTTATTTTGCTTATTTTATTGTCTTTGAAATTATAATATTATTAATTTATTATGTTTTATTTGTAGATTGTTAAATTTTTTATTGATTGAAGCTATTGTTTAGTTTATTTCTTTCATTCTCAAAAAAGTTATGTAAAAGAGCATAAGAAGCATCAGCAATGTCTATGTAGTCTTTAGAACAATTTATTAGCTCTTTGCTTGATCTTTTAGTTTGCATTATTTCTCCTTGCTTACTCTTTCAAATTTGCCGTTTATTAAGACAAATCTATTGCCGCCACCAAGACTTTCAAAGCTATTTTTCTTAAAACTAATACCTTTGGCTTCATCTCCAAATAAGCCGTATTGTGTTTTTACTCTTTCATATGCAACAGTACATGAAATTTGAACAATACTTTCGTCTTTATCTTTGTAG
>NZ_POYR01000124.1:0-41564 GCF_002912425.1 Campylobacter concisus | reverse complement strand
ACGGGTAAGTGGTGTATAAGAGACAGGACTTAAATTACGGTCTGCTTGCAGTTGCGAGCTCGCGAAGCAAAGAAGCTCCCCTCCCCCTTAACAATCCCCTGTCTGCTCGCAGTTACGAGACGAAGCCCGAGTAAAGCCCAGACGACGTTAGAGGTGCATGCTTCAGTGCTAAAGCACTGCATGCGCTTTATCATCAGGCAAGTGTCAGGTAAATTTTAAAATTTCATGAGCGAGTAATTTCGGCTCTAAAATTTGAGCTAAACTATAAGCGAAGCCAAATTTTAGTAGTCAATTCTTGCGAGTGAATGAAAGTTTAAAATTTGCAGAATAGATTTTTTATAAATTTAAAGTTTTGTTTCTTTGTTAAGGGGGAAGAGGCTTGAATTACGAAGTCGCTCCCTTCCCCCTTAACAATCCCCAAACCCCTCGCACGTTAGAGGTGCATGCAATTGTACTTCGCACTACATGCGATTTTGCTATGTTGAATTTAAAATTTATTTGGGCTCATTAAAGTTTAAATTTACACCCCAAAACAAAATTTAATTTCACCTCACCTTATAATGCACGCTACCGCCATATGCGATATCTTCGGCTTTTACGTCATCGCTTATTAAAATTTCACTTATCCTGCCGCTTGCTTCAAGCCTTTCTCTATTCTCTTGAGCGTCTTCTTGGTAGCTATAAACCATCGCAACGCTCACCACGCCGCTAATGCCCTCTATCATCTTAAAAACTCTGATCTCATCTTCGATGCTCTCTGAGCTAACGACCACCACGATCCTATCTTCTGCGTCAGTGATGATCTCGCACTCTTTTAGCTTGCTTATCTCGCCTTTTACGCTCTCATTTTTATTATCCGTATAGACTATCAGGCTTGAAATATTCATCTAACTCTCCAAAATAAAATTTTCTTCTCATAAGCAGAGGTTACTACCTCGTTGTCGCTTATGAAAACTATGCTATTTATCGTGCTTTGACCAGTTTTTAGCATCGCGATCTTATCCAAAGTGACGCTATCAACCAAATTTACATCGCTCATCTCATCGCTCATATAAGCTGCGATCTTGCCGTCACTACTAAGCCCCACGCCATAGACCAAAAAGCCAGTATTTATCTTTTTTAGCGTCCCAGCTGAGAAGATGCCAGCGATCCTGTCGGTGCCTCCGCTGATCATGACGCCATTTTTATAGGCGATGTCGTAGATATTATCAGTGTGGATATCTAAAATTTTGTCCATCTTTTTAGTGCGAACGTTGTAAAAATAGACCTTGCCACTCTCACAAGCGATCGCTAGCGTGCCTCTATCTTCGCTTATCTCCATGTCTGAGAGCATTGCGATAGAGATCTTAAAACTATCATAAATTTCGCCACTTTTTAGGTTTAAAAAGTAAATTTCATTGCTGATCGAGGCAAGAGCGACGTGCTCATCATCTAAAAATAGAGCCTTTTTTATCGCTTGATTAGCCATTTTTATGCTTTTTATCTGCCCATTTTCTCTTAGATAAAGCACCTTTGTAGCATAGTCGCCCTCGCTTAGGATGAGCATCTTGCCATTTAGCTCATCGACATTTAAAATTTTTGGCCTTTCATGGTCGCTAACGTAGGTTTTTATATCATCCATTTTGATGATCTCATTAAATTTAGACTCTTTTGGATCGTAAATTTCAACCGTGCCACCATCAGTTGCGATAAAAAGTTTGCCATTTATCAGCGTGGTATTAAGCACATTTGCACTAGCTTCTATCTCTTTAATAGGCGTCGTGATCTCATTTGCAAAGATAAAATTTAGCAAGCAAAAAAAGAAAAATAAAACTCTCATAAAGCCTCCATCTCAAGCGAATTTTTAAAACAAACATCAAAGCACTCGCCGCAGCTGACGCAATTTTGATTGATTATAGGGCGAAAAACACCAAGATACTCAACTGCTTTAAATTTACAAGCATCAAGGCAGTTATAGCAAATCGTGTCATTCCACGCTAGGCAGCTAGCGACATTGATGCTAACTTTAGCGTTTATGCTCTTTGGTGAGCTTAAATTTAGTGTCACATGAGCGCTATTTTGGCACGCTTTCGCGCACTCTTCGCAAAAGTCGCAGCCTAGCTTTTTAACTTTAAAAACAACTCTTTCATTTTCAAAGCTAAGAAGCTCTTTTTCACAGGCACTTACACAGCTAGCATCGCATCCTGCGCAGTCAAATTCACCACTAAAAAATGGTGGATTTATAAATTTGGGAGCAGGTTTTGCCCCCAAAATTTTACTAATTAGCTCGCGCCTGCTTTGCATTACTTAACGCCGTCATTTAAAACGTCTAGTAAATTTGACTTATGTGAGCCGTTTTTATCTCTAAAGTCAGGCTTAAATTTATTGCCAACAAGCTGAGTTACGCCATTTTGTTGCTCGACGTGGCAAGTTGTGCAGTTATATCTCTCATCATCAAGCTTGCCTGCAAGATCTTTTTTGTTTCTGATGTCATAAAGGTGAGAAGCTGGGATAGGAGTAGCTCCGCTATCTTTTGCAAACTCAGGCATGTGGCAGGTTACGCACATATTTGAATCTTTTGTGATAGGCACCAAACCCTCAGTGTCGTGTGGGATAAATGGAGGTGCATTTTCAAAAGATCTGTCAAATCTCTTTGCCATACCTGCTGGCTCTTTTGTATAGTTGATGTCTTTTAAAACAACGTCTTTATCATCTAACAAATCGACATTTCTAAGGCCGATTTGCGAATCGCTAATGCTTGGATTATTCAATGCACATGCCGCTAAAAAGGCAGCGCATAGTGCTCCAAGCGCCATTATTTTCATTTTCATTTTTCTCTCCTTAAATTTCTAATACTAAAATTTAACGCCCCATCACCGCAAACGTCGATACATCTACCGCAGCTTATGCACTCGCTTGAGCTAACCGCGCGGCTCTCTTTACCTATCATATCTAGCACTTGCACCTCTGGGCAGATGAGTTTGCACTTCATGCATTTTGTGCAGGCATTTGCGTCGTGTTTTACTCTAATGAGAGCAAATTTTGATATCACAGCGTAAAATGCACCAAGTGGGCAGACGTGTGAGCAAATTCCACGCTTTAGCACGAACATATCAAAGGCCACTATGCCAAGGGCGATGCCAATGGCGCTAACTGAGCCGTAGATGATGCCGCGCTGGATGATACCTATAAAGCTAATGCTCTCAAACGCTGGCACTGACAAAGCTAGGCTTAAGATAAGAGTGAGCGCTAGCAAGTAGTAGCGCAAATTTTTACTTACGTTTAAATTTTTTTCACCCTTAAAGCCAAATTTCTCTCTTAGCTTGTAAGCAATGTCGGTTAGTAAATTTACTGGGCAAACCCACGAGCAAAAAGCCCTTGGAGCGATAAGTGCGTAAAATGCAAAGACGATGATCGCACCTATTACCCCATTTATGCCTACGCTAAAGCTTGCTAGTAAAATTTGAAGCACCGCAAATGGATCGCTTAGTGGAATTTGTCCAAAAAGCGAAGATGAGCTTAAATTTCCGCTAAGTATCTTAACTCCATAAACATTTCCTAGGATAAATAGCACTAGGATAGAAATTTGAGTTATTCGTCTTAAGATTAAAAATTTCATAGCTCACCGCCATTTAGATAGTCAGTCGCCTTTTTGATGTCGAGCTTTATCTTGCTGTTGGCATCATCCACGCGCCTTTCATCCTCTTTTATCCAGCCTTTGACGTAGTTATCGCCAACTTTGCCAAGTACAACCTCGCGGTTTAGCACGGTAATGGCTGCTTTTTCGGTGATACAGGCTCGCTCGCACACGCCACAACCCGTGCAGATGTCGCTATCAACTACTGGTAGCAAAAATGCATGCTTTTGCGTCCTTTCGTTGCGGCGATACTCGAGATACAAGGCCTTATCTATGAGCGGACAAGATCTGTAACAAGCGTCGCACTGTATGCCCCAGTATGCCACGCAGTTTTTCATATCGACCACTGCAACGCCCATTTTGGCTTTGTTTATGTCTAGTTTGCCAGCTGTGCTAACTAAATTTGCGTCCAGTGCCCCAGTCGGACAGGCTGGTACGCAAGGGATATGCTCGCACATATGACAAGGAATTTTTCTAGGCTCAAAATAAGGCGTACCGACACTTATACCATCTTCAAGAGTTGCAAGCTTTAGCGTATCAAATGGACAGGCCTCTACACAAAGCCCGCATCTAATACAGCTTTTCAAAAACTGCTTCTCCGCTTTCGCACCAGGCGGTCTAAGAAGTACAAGCGGTGAGGCTTTGGCACTAAGTGACCATATAAAGCCTCCGCCAAGAGCTAAGATCGCTACCTTAGCTCCAAATTTCAAAGCTTCACGCCTACTTGAAAATTCCATATCAGCCACTTTTACGCCTTGTAAATTTTAACCGCGCACTTTTTATAGTCTGTCTCTTTTGAGATAGGGCAAGTAGCGTCAAGGCAGACTTTATTTATAAATACGTTTTCGTCAAAGAAAGGCACATAAACAAGACCTACTGGCGGCTTGTTTCTACCTTTTAGATCTACTCTTGCTTTTACCTTGCCACGGCGTGATTCGACCCAAACGATCTCGTTTTGAAGCACGCCAAGTTTTTTAGCGTCATCTTCGTGCATGTAGCAAAGCGCCTCTGGGACGGCTCTATAAAGCTCAGGAACACGCATAGTCATCGTACCTGTATGCCAGTGTTCTAGAACACGGCCAGTACATAGCCAGAATGGATAATCTTTGCTTGGCATCTCGCATGGATCCATGTAAGGGCGGAAGAAAATTTTTGCTTTGTTTGCAAGAGGAGTTTTCTCTTGATTTTTCACACCTTTTAGATCGCCTGTTGGAAGAGCTGCATTTTTGTTGCCGTAGAATGCAAATTTATCATTTGGAGCGGCTTTTTTAGCGTATGGGTCAAATTTGGTATTAAATCTCCACTGAGTCTCTTTGCCATCAACGACTGGCCATCTTAGACCTCTTACTCTGTGGTAAGTGTCAAAGTCAGCTAGGTCGTGACCGTGACCAACGCCAAATTTTCTATACTCTTCCCAAAGATATTTGTGGATGAAAAATCCATATCCTTTAAATTCTTTACCATCAGAGCCGATCACCTTTCTGCTGTCGCCAAAGACTTCCGTATTGTCATAGTTTTCCATGATCGGATCGTTTGCGCTAAATTTCTTAGCATCTTCATTTGCAAAAAGCACGTCAAATAGCGTATCTTCTTCGCTATATCCCATAGCTTTTGCAGCTTCAAGCACGCTTGGAAGTGTCACTTTGTCATTTAGTTTTTTCTCGCCCCAAACGTCTTTTAGCTTAAAGCGCTTACTAAACTCAAGCATCTGCCAGATATCAGGCATCGCTTCGCCAACAGGGAGTACTTGCTGTCTCCAGTGCTGCGTCCTTCTCTCGGCATTACCGTATGCGCCCCATTTTTCGTAAATCATCGCAGTTGGGAGGATAAGGTCAGCTACTTTTGCAGAAATTCCTGGATAAGGGTCACTTACGACGATGAAGTTGTCCATCTCACGAGCTGCTTTGATCCAGTGGTTTGCATTTGCAGTGTTTTGCCATGGGTTATTTACTTGAACCCAGATAAATTTAACCTTGCCATCTTCAAGATCACGCATCATCTTTACGTAGTGTGAACCAGGTACGGCATTTAGCGTGCCAGCAGGTAGTTTCCAAAGTTTTTCAGTGATCTCTCTGTGTTTTGGATTGGCGACGACCATATCAGCTGGCAAGCGGTGAACGAATGTTCCAACCTCTCTTGCAGTACCACACGCACTTGGCTGGCCAGTTAGAGAAAAGGCGCCTGAACCTGGGAGTGCTTGCTTGCCGAGCAAGAAATGCACCATATAAGCTTGTTCATTTACCCATGTGCCGCGTTGGTGTTGGTTAAAGCCCATAGTCCAGAAGCTAACGACTTTGCGGTTTTTCTCGATGTAAAGATCAGCAAGTGCTTTTAGTTTTTTCTTAAATTCATTGATATCTTCGTTTGGATCGCCTTTTGCTACCTTAGCTGTAAAGTCAAGTGTGTAAGGCGCAAGAGCTTTTTTAAACTCTTCAAATGTTATTTGCCAGTGATCGCCAGCTTTTGTAGCGTTTTTATTTTCAAGTGTATCACCAGCTTTTAGACCAAGATAAGAAAGTGTAACGCCCTCAGCCTCGCTAAGAACCTTTGACTTCTCAGTCGCAGCTGTGTCTAGCTCGCTTGGAGCATATTTTTTGTGATGGATGTCTGGGCGAAGACCATATCCGATATCAACTGGGCCAGCTGTGAAGACGCAGTGTTTTTTAACAAATTCTTCATCGATCATCTCAGGGTGGTTATAGACTATCTCACGAGCGATGTAGTTCCATATAGCAAGGTCAGATGACGGAGCAAAAATGATCTCGATATCGGCTAAATTTGATGTTCTAGTTGAGTAGGTGCTTAAATTTACGACTTTTACTCTATCAGGATCGCTAAGCTTTCTATCACTGACGCGTGCCCAAAGGATCGGGTGCATCTCAGCCATATTTGCGCCCCAAGCTATGACAGTATCTGTTAGCTCGATGTCATCAAAGCAGCCTGATGGCTCATCGATACCAAAAACTTGCATAAAGCCAAGAACCGCACTTGCCATACAGTGTCTTGCATTTGGATCGATGCTGTTGCTTCTAAAGCCACCTTTCATAAGCTTAACTGCTGCATAGCCCTCTGGGATAGTGTATTGACCAGAGCCAAGCACGCCAACGCCGTGAGGTCCAAGCTCGTCATAAGTCTTTCTAAACTGAGCTTCCATCACGTCAAATGCTTGTTTCCAGCTTACTTGCTTAAATTTACCTTTTTTGTCAAATTCACCCTTTTCATTTACACGTAAAAGTGGATGAGTGATCCTATCTTCGCCGTACATGATCTTAGCATTAAAGTAGCCTTTGATACAGTTTAGACCGCGGTTTACTGGTGCTTCTGGATCGCCTTTTACAGCTACTATCTTGCCATCTTTTGTAGCAACCATGATGCCACATCCAGTTCCACAAAATCTACAGGCAGCCTTATCCCAACGCCAGCCTTTTTCAGCTTCGTTTGCCGCACTTAGCGAGCTTGGCACAGCGATACCAGCACTAGCACAAGCAGCACTAGCTGCAGCACTTTTGATGAAATCTCGTCGATTCATTTTTTCTCCTTCAAAGATTTAAACAAATTTAAGAGATATTACTCTCATTAAACTTATTTACCCCTGATTTACATAGATAAAAATTTCAATAAACTTAAGATATAAAATTACATATTAGTTTAAGAAAATTTATATAAATAGCCCTTTATAAAAGAGGAGAGATGATAATTTAAAGCAATTCTTTTACATATCTATAGGTATTTTACAAGTAAATCTTAAAAAAATAAATTATAAATTTATTTAAATAGTTGAGTAGAAAAGTAACACACATAATAGGATAAAAATTATGTTTTATTTGGTAAATAGTGTAAATTTTATTAAATATCTTAATTATTTTTATAAATTAAATTAAAAGCCCTCCTCAAGTATAAACTTGATGGATATAAATGGGGATAAACGGACGGCTTTACTTCGCAAGCTCGCAACTGCAAGCAGACCGTAATTCAAGCCCCCTTGTCCCCCTTTTGATAAAAAAGCTAGAATTTCTTCTTCCTAACCTCTTCAACTATAGCTTTAGCCATCTCATCTACTTCTGATGTTACTTCGTTTGCTTGGTTAGCAATTACTACGTTTTCTTTTGTTAGGTGATCTATTTGAGCAACTGATTGATTTATCATGTTTATGCCTTCACTTTGCTCTTTTATAGATTCACTCATCTCATTTATTGATTGAGCTAATACATTTGTATTTGCTTCTATCTCACCTAGAGATTTTTGAGTTCTTTCAGCTAGCTTTCTAACTTCATCAGCAACAACAGCAAATCCTCTACCATGCTCTCCTGCTCTAGCTGCTTCTATTGCAGCATTAAGTGCTAGAAGGTTTGTTTGATCTGCTATATCTCTAATGATAGTTATGATGTTTTTAATTTCATCTGATTGTCTTATAACATCAGCTGTCTTTTGAGAGATGGCATTCATTGAGCTAGACATTTGCTCAACTGCAGCAGCACTTTCTTGTAAGCTATTTGCTTGAGTATTTGCTGAGCTTGCTACTTTAGATACTGATTCAGCTAGAAGTTTAGCTTTTTCTTCAAGTACTTGTGCTTGGTTTAGATTGTCATTTAGCATTTTAGATATCTCAATGCCAAGTGAGTTTATACCACTTGCTATCTTACCATCATCATCAAGTCTTTTTGTAAAGTCTTGGTTTTTATAAGTGTTTAGTAGATCAAGTACATCTTTGCCATTGCTTGAGATTGCATTTTTAAGAGCAAGTTGTAGATCTTTAAATGTGCTTTTTAGTTGATTTAGAGCTGGGTTATTAGTATCTGCTTCTAAGCTTGCTTCATAGTTGCCATCTTTTATCTCATTTACAAAGGTGTTGGCTTTTTGGATGAAGGTGTTCTCTTTTTCTTTAGATGTTTGGATCTTTTGGATGTTTTCGTTTATGAGAGAAGACATAACGCCAAATTCATCTTTAGAAACGATATTTGACTTAATTGGCTCTTTGATCTCGTAGTTTAGAAATTTAAAGAACGAAATAAGCGAATCAGATATCTTTGAAAGTGGCTTAAGTGATCTGCTAACGATAAATATAAGAAGCGCTACGATGACTACTATAAATATAACTGATGAGATGACTTGTGAGACAAGCGTTTTACTAAGGCTTCCGTCATAATCGCTCCAAGAGTTTGCAGAGCATACAAGCCAGTTTGCTTGATCGTAAAGCTCGCAAGCAAGAAGCCTCTCTGTGCCTCTAAGATTATAAGTAAATGTTTTATCTCCATTTTTCTTATACTCGTTTGAGTAGTCGTCAATTATCTTCATAGCTTCACTAGCATCAGATAAAACAAGATCCTTATGAACAAAATGAATTATCTTTTTATGCTCAAGATCCATCAAAGCTATTGCGCTACTTGGAGTTGGTTTTATCTTATTAAGCTCATTATCAAGCTTATCTATGCCCATATCCACGCCAAAGACACCAACAACCTTGCCATCAACAACTATCTTTTTAGCGATAGTTAAATTTAAGCCACCAGCCGAGCTTGTGTATGGAGCTGAAAAGATGATACCATCTTTTGCAATAGCGTCCTTGTACCAGCCTTTAACCCTCGCATCATAGTTTTTTCTCTGATCAAAAACCATAAATTTACGCTCTTTGCCATCAAGCACAGCGTTATAAACAGCACCATCAGTTGCATAGCCAAAGTAAAACTCAGAAAAATCAGTAACCTGCGCTGCGTTCATCAGCACTTTTTCTAAAGCCTCTTTGTCATCTAAAATTTGCGGATGCGCCTCGATGTAACTAGCAAAATTTTGAACGGCTGCAAGCTTGTCTTCAAAAAATGCATTCATATAAAACTGCAAAACTTTTGAAGCCGAAGTCTTAGACTCCTTTGCTAGATCATAAATCCTCTCCTTGGTATTTGTGTAATTCACCGTTGAAAACACGCCAAGCGAGACAACTAAAAGCACCACGATGATGAGTGCTATCTTGTTTGCTGCTTTTTTCATAAACAAAATCCCTTTGTGTAAATTTTACGTTTATATCGGCAAAAATTTTTTATGATTAATAGCTATTTACAACTATTTAGGTGTGAAATTTCAAGCTCAATTTCATATAAAACTTAGTTTCTAGCGTCTGCCAAAACAAGTGCAAAAAGTACTTTAGTGCCTGCTTTTTGAAGCGTATCTCTAGCTTCTAGTATCGTTGTGCCAGTGGTTACGATGTCATCTATCAAGATAACTGGCGCCGTGATCTTTTTTAAAATTTTAAAATTTCTTGGATTGTTTTGCCTAAATTTAAGATCCTTGCCGCTATAGCTGACACTGCTTGTCGCATGCAGGGCATGAAAGATAGGTTTAA
Source organism: Campylobacter concisus (assembly GCF_002912425.1). Taxonomy (GTDB): domain Bacteria; phylum Campylobacterota; class Campylobacteria; order Campylobacterales; family Campylobacteraceae; genus Campylobacter_A; species Campylobacter_A concisus_AH. The sequence continues at coordinate 31,611 of NZ_POYR01000124.1, read as the reverse complement.
GGTTTTTAGCACGAAGCTCATTTGCCAAAATGGCCGTGTGTGAGTAGCCATGATGCACTCTATCATCTATCGGCAGGGCATAAATTTGCTCTGGGAAGCTAAAGCTTTTAGCAAATTTCTTAAATGCAAATTTGGCTAAATTTTTATAGATAAAAAGTCCGTGCATGTGGTGCTTTGAGTGGATGAGCTCTTTGATCTCAGAGTAGCCGTAAAAGCTATAAATTTTAAAGCCCTCTAGCTCTCTTACCAAAGGGCTTGGCTCGCTTAAAATTTGCGAGCAGGTTTTACAAAATGTCTTTAGCGTAAAGCTCTTGCAAAACGCACAAAACATCAGCTATTTAAGATAGCGATAGCAGAGCGTTTAACAGCGTCATTTATGATGTCTGTTAAGAATGGCTTAAATGCTCCACCAGTGCGAACTAGCTCAAATTTGGTTTGGTTGTTTGAGATATTTTTGATGATGCTTTGATCGCCTTTTTGGATTTTAAGAGTGATCTTTATCTTGCCCTTTGTGTTGTCACTGCCATATCCGCTCATATTTGCTTCAAATTCGTTTATGAAAACTTCAACTACGACGCCACCCATGCCATTTACATTTGCGCCACGTGCCGCAAGCTCTCTTTTAAGGGAGTCGCTAAAGTAAGTCGCAAGATCGTTTTGAAGCACGACATACTCTTTTACAGTGCCTCTACCATCGGTTATAGTTGCGATAGTGCTTTTGTTTTTGCGACTATCATGCACCGCGCTTATATAGACTTCAAGGCCGTTAGCTTGCTGACTTGCAGCAGTTTTGTAAGGATCAAAGGCAACTACTGTCTGAGTAGGCGCGCAACCGCTCAAGAATAGGACAAAAAGTCCAAAGATAGCTAAAAATTTAAATTTACTCATATTTTTCCTTTCAAAGTTTAGTGATCTCATCAGCCACTTTTATGGCAGCTTGCTTGACTAAAAGCGCGATAAAGAAGTCAAACTGACCGCTTCTTGACGCCTCAAGCTCCTCCACATGGTGTCTAGTCGAGATAGGAATTCGTTTTTTGAAATTTATATCTGAAAGCACAAGCTCGCCATATAGATGTCCGTTTAAAATTTCAGAGCTTCTTGAGTAAGTGCCTCTAAGCTCGTCAAATCTAAAATCAAGTCTATATGTATAAGGCGATGTTTGCGTATCCACGACCACGATGCCACGCGAATTTAGCTCACGTTTTAAAAACATATAAAAGAGCACTTCAAGGCGTGGGTTTGAGTTAAAGACTACGCCGCTACCATCTTCTCTTGTGTAATAAATAGACCTTGCGCTGCTTCTAGCATCCACGATCCTATGAAAATAGACCTTCTTTAGCCCGACATTTATGTCGATCATATTTTTTTCTAAGCAGCAATTTATCGCCACGTCACTTCTATACTTGACGCCATTTATAAAGACGCCATCGCCCCTGCCCTTGCAAGCGCTGCAGTCAGCTGGGATCCTCATAACCTCTTCAAAATAGGTATTATCTTGGCTGCTTATGCTCGCACTTTGCACGCCGTCTATGCCCTCGCACGATAGACAAAGGCTAGCTTTTGCCACACAGCCAGTTAGAAAGATGGCTGCAAAAACTGCTAATAATGTCGCTCTTAGCATTTCACTTCCTTTTGCTCCTTTTGTTTTTTGCGGAGATTTTTCACGCTCTCGCCTGCGATGCCGTAGTTGTTCGTATCGATCTCATCGATAATGACAACAGTATTTTGAGCGCTTCTACCTAAAATTTCGCTTATTAGTTTTGTAACTCCGCTTATCATCTTCTCTTTTTGCTCCACACTTGGGCTATCACCCTCTTTTGTCACGCAAATTTTCACAAACGGCATAGCACTCCTTTTTGTAAATTTAGCACTTAAATTTTAATCAAAACCTATCCACCAAACGAGCTCCCAAATGCGGCGATATCGCAAAGTCAGACAAGGCGTAGATAAAATTTACGACGGGAGTTACCATAATAGGTAATGACCGAGTAAATTTTAACCACAACAAAGTATGACAAAGCGAGACTCCAAATGCGGACGTATCGCCACCTCGCAACAAGGCGAAATACTTTGTGATGATTTTGAAAGCTGTGACGTGAAATTTTGGTGCGGATAGAACACGTAGTTCATCAAGCCAAAATTTCACTAACTCTTTCAAAAGGACACAAAAGATAAGCCGCTAGTCTATTTTTAGGACCGATAAAAACGCCTCCTGCGGCAAATTCACCTTTCCTATCGCCTTCATCCGCTTCTTACCCTCTTTTTGCTTTTCAAGCAACTTCCTCTTACGCGTGATGTCGCCACCGTAGCACTTGGCGGTTACGTTTTTGCCCATTGATTTTACGGTTTCGCGGGCGATTATTTTATTACCGATGCTAGCTTGTATCGCCACCTCAAAGAGCTGACGCGGGACGATCTCTTTCATCGCCTTTACGAAGTCCCTACCCTTTGTCTGCGCCTTGCTCTCGGGCACGATGATAGAGAGCGCATCGACCGTCTCGCCAGCCACTTTGACATCAAGCTTCACTAGATCGCCCACGCGGTAGTCGCTCGGCTCGTAGTCAAAGCTCGCGTAGCCTTTGGTGCTTGACTTTAGCTTGTCGTAAAAGTCCATCACGATCTCGTTCATCGGTATGTCATACTCGAGTAAAACGCGGTCAGTCGTGATGTAGTCCATCTTTGTTTGTATGCCGCGGCGGTTGTTTAAAAGCGTGATGATGTTGCCCAAAAACTCGCTTGGAGTGATGATAGTAGCCTTCACGTACGGCTCAAGGATTGAGTCTATTTTATTGACTGGTGGCAGCTGGCTTGGGTTTTGGATCTTTAAATTTAACCCATCAGTTTGGATGACTTCATAAGTCACAGTTGGCGCTGTGGCGATGAGATCAAGGTCAAACTCACGCTCCAGCCTCTCTTTGACGACCTCCATATGAAGAAGACCTAAAAAGCCAACCCTAAAGCCAAATCCAAGTGCGACCGAGGTCTCTGGTTCGTAGCTAATGGAGCTGTCATTTAGCTTTAGCTTATCTAGCGCGTCACGCAGATCTTCAAATTTATCAGTTTCTATTGGATAAAGTCCCGCAAAAACAAACGGCTTAGCCCTCTCAAAGCCGCCAACTGGCTCTTTTAGCGGGTTTCTAGCCTGCGTCATCGTATCGCCCACCTGCACGTCACTAACGTTTTTAAGCCCCAAAACCACGATGCCAACCTCACCAGCGCTAAGCGTTTTGGTTTTGATCGGTGCTATAGGATTTGGATACATGAGGTCTAGCACGATATGTTTTTTGCCCGTGCCCATGACCAAAATTTCATCATTTTTTGAAATTTCACCATCATAAACACGCACAAGAGCAAGCGCACCAAGGTAGTTGTCAAACCAGCTATCGTAGATTAGCGCCTTTGTAGGCTTGCTTGCGTCGCCATTTGGCGCAGGGATCCTCGTGATGATCGCTTCTAGAAGCTCTTTTATGCCAACGCCTGTTTTTGCGCTCACTTCGATCGCTCCTGAGCAGTCAAGTCCGATGATGTGCTCGATCTCGTCTTTTACCCTAGCAGGGTCAGCCGCTGGCAGGTCGATCTTGTTGATGACTGGGATGATCTCTAGGTTGTTTTCAAGCGCGATATAGACGTTTGCGATGGTTTGCGCCTCCACGCCCTGGCTAGCATCCACGACAAGCAGCGCGCCCTCGCAACTAGCTAGGCTACGGCTTACCTCGTAGCTAAAATCAACGTGTCCTGGGGTGTCTATCAAATTTAGAACAAAATTTTGCCCATTTAGTGCGTAATTTAGGCGGACAGACTGGGCTTTGATCGTGATGCCACGCTCTTTTTCGATGTCCATCGTGTCCATGATTTGCGAGCTCATCTCACGGTCACTTACGGCGCCACACTCCTGAATGAGGCGATCAGCAAGCGTGCTTTTGCCGTGGTCGATGTGAGCGATGATGCTAAAGTTTCTAATGTTTTTCATGAAATCCCTAGTTAAATTTTAGGCGATTTTATAAAAAAAATCGTTAAAGTTGAGTAAAAATGAGTTTGCTAGGCTAGCAAGGCCTAAATTTAAAGCTCAAATTTAGCTCTTAAACTTTTACGCAGAGCGCAGAGCACAACGCAAAGTGAATATAAAAAATAAAGATAAGCAAGAAGTGGCAAAAAAGCAAGAAAAGCTGAAGCATAAACTAAAGCGCTAAGCCCGTATGTTGCATTTGCCAGTGCTGGCACGTGATAAGTCCAAAGCTCTTTTTGATCAAACGGAGCATCAATGACATTAAAATATAGAGCAAAATTTAACGCCAGCAACAAAATAAATATATAGCCCTTTTTCATACAAAATAGAGCGCAGATCAAGGCTACTACAAAATTTACTGCGATAAGATGGGTTATATCAATAAAATCACAAAGCAACCCCATAGCCACGACTACTAGATATTCATTTTTTATGCGAAACATTAAATTTAAACCTTTTGTATCAAATTTTAGTGATGATGTCCAAAGTGCTCGTCTTTATGCGCGCTTTTTAGCTCGCAGATGAGATCGTCTTTATGTCCGATGCTTTCACTCTCAAACTGAAGCGTGACGTGACCGATACCTGCGTGAGAAAGCTCGTGTTCGATGTGCTTTATCATCTTTGAAATTTCAGCCACGCTTAGCATATCATCCACCACCACATGGGCTATGAGTGCATTTGTGCCGGCATTTATCGCCCAGATATGCAGGTCATGCACGATTTTAACGCCATCTACGCCCTTTATAACGCCTAAAATTTCATCAGTATCAAGCTTAAGCGGCACAGCTTCGATTAGGATATTAAAGCTATCTTTTAGCAAGCTGGCGCCACTTTTTATGATGAGTAGCGATACAAAGATACTTGCTATGCTATCGGCCTGCGTGAAGTCAAATTTCATCACAAGAAGCGCCGCGACGATCGCTCCAACCGAGCCAAGCGTGTCGCCAAGCACGTGTAGATAAGCCCCTTTCATGTTTAAATTTTCTTTTGTATCAGCACTTTTGTGCATGTAAATAGCCACGACTAAATTTACCACAAGCCCCAAAATGCTAACCATAAGCATCGTATCAGCTTTGATCTCTGGCTCGTTAAAAAGCCTAATGATCGCTTCAACTATAACAAAGATAGCAAGTGCGATAAGAGCGATAGCGTTTATGAAAGCAGCGATGATCTCGACCCTTTTGTAGCCAAAGGTCTTTTGTAAATTTGCCCTTTTTTCTGCGATTTTAAAAGCAACCAGCGACAAAAAGAGAGCCGCGGCGTCAGAGAGCATGTGAAATGCGTCGCTAATAAGCGCTAGCGAGTTTGAAACGAAGCCAAAAACGGCCTCAACTATCATAAACGTGAAAATTAGAAAAAACGAATTTCTAAGAACGCTCTTGTTGTGCATCATTATCCTTCTTTTCGGCGTCGATCCTCTTGCCGATATCTTTTAAATTTGAAAATTCCTCGATGAGCTTTGGCGAGTCGTCAAGGCTGATGACGAAATTCCATATATAGGTCATCACAGAGTAGATGTGGCCGGCATTTGTCTGCTGCGAGCTTAGCACTATTATCGCCACCAAAAAGAGTAGCGAAGCGCTAATGCCGATGATAAAATAGCTCATCGCCTCCCTGTTTGAGATCGCTATACGAAATTTAGAAACGACGTCGTAGTGCCTATTTAGCGTGCTTTTGTTAAAAGCACCTATCACCTTTGCCTCTTTTTCTAAGCGGTCATTTAAGCGAAGATAAAGGTCGTCATTTTTCTTGATATATCTTGGTAAAAATATAAGAAAAAAGGTCATCACGGCAAAGCACGCCACAGCGACCTTTGGCTCAACAAATATAAGCATAAACGCTGAGCCGATGATCGAAATAACCGATGTAAAAAACATAGGAAAATGCGTCTCAAAGAAATTTACAAACTCTCGTGAGAGCGCTACTCTAGCGATGATGGCGGAGTCGTCTTTGGCATTTTGTTTTTCATTCATGATGACATTTACAGCAAGCTTTGCGTAGATATTTGCAAAAACTTGCGTATCCACGCGGCGCCTAATGGCTCCTACAAGCCACGCTATGAGCACAAAAAGTGCGTAAATGAGGGCATTTAACGTATTTCCCTGTATGATTGCGTTTATCGCAAAGCCCGCAAATATCGGGTATGCTAGAAAAAGTCCGTTCTCTGCTAGCACCAAAGCAAAGGTCAAAATGAGCTTTTTGTTATGCTCGTTCGCTATGCTCTTTAGCGTTTTAAAGGCGTTATTTTGCAAATTTACTCCTAAAAATTTTGCGAATTTTAGCTCAAATTTATAAATTTTGAAAAATTTTTATTGTAACTCTTGACATTACAACAAAAAATCACTATACTTCGCTCATCTGTTGTAAGTAAAAAGATTACAACAAAAAAACAAGGAGAATAAAATGAAAAATTATCAGGTTGCAAAGATCGCAAATGCGCCAAGAGTCGAGCTAAAAGAGGCTTTAAATTTAACTGGCTGTGAAGTATCTATAAACGAGCTTCCAGCAAATGTGAGCGTGCCATTTGTCCATGCGCACAAGCAAAACGAGGAGCTTTACATCATCACTGATGGCGATGGCGAGCTTTTCATCGATGGCAAAGTGATAAAAGTAGGCAAAGGCGACGCGGTGCGTATAGATCCAGATGGCAAAAGGTGCTTTAAAGCTGGCAAAAACGGCATCAAAATGATCTGTATCCAGACAAAACGCGGTAGCCTAGAGCAATACACAATGAGTGACGGCGTGATAGTTGATGACGTAAAGCCAAGCTGGCTGTAAATTTAAAAAGCAAAATTTAAATAGCAATCATAGATGCAAACGGCAAAAGCGGCGTAAATTTATCTAAAAATGGCTTCAAAACTCGGCGATCGTTAGAAACAAAGAGTATAAAAACGAAAGCGTAAAGGTCATTTATAAAGATATTTTCGAGCTTACAAAGGCCGATCTAGCTGGCTTTGACGCGGTTATCAGCGCATTTGCAGTATGGAGCGAAGAGACTTTCCCGCTTCACAAAAAAGTGGCCGCTCACCTTTTAAATTTACTAGAAGGCACTAACACAAGGCTCATCGTAGTTGGTGGCGCTGGTACGTTATTTGTTGATAGCAAAGGCACTATGCTCATGGACACCCCAGACTTTCCAGCAGCATATATGGGCGTGGCAAAGGCTACGGCGGAGTCATATTTTGAGCTAAAAGGTAGCACAAATGTGCTTTGGGCATATGTAAGTCCAGCAGGCGACTACGACGCAAATGGCGCTCGCACGGGCAAATACGTGCTTGGCGGGGATGATCTCATACTAAACTCAAAAAATGAGAGCTACATAAGCTACGCAGACCTTGCACTTGCGATCATCGATGAGCTAAAAAACAAGAAATTTATCCAAAAACGCTTCACTGCAGTCGGTGAGAGAGCGTGAGTTTTGTTTTAGCAGGCAAATTTAAACTTATGCCTGCTAAACTTAGAGGTTTAAATATGGAATTTAAGGGAGCTTATGCAAGTTGGCATTAAATTTTCAACCGCGATACACGCGCTTTTGTGTGCTAAATTTTTTGAAAATGAGAAGGTTACAAGCGAATTTATAGCTGGTAGCATAAACACAAACCCAGTTATCGTTAGAAAGCTACTTGGCACACTAAAGGCTGCAGGGCTCGTAAATGTCGCAGCTGGAGTTGGTGGAGTGAGCCTTGCAAAAGAGCCAAAAGATATAAATTTACTTGAAATTTTTAACGCAGTAAATGATAAAGAAAAACTTTTTAAAATTCACTCTGACTCGCCCAAAGCCTGCCCACTTGGTGGCAGGATAGAGGAGCTTTTAAGCGGGCACTTTTTAAGAGCGCAAACTGCCCTAGAAAACGAGCTAAAAAGCGTCACTTTGCAAGACTTGTTAGACGAACTTGCGAAATAAATTTAGGCTAGAAATTTGACCTTTCTAACCCAAAAATAAATTTAAAACTACTCCTGCATCGCGATCCATTTTTGTGCGATCCTTACGGCATTTGTCGCAGCTCCTACGCGAATCTGATCGGCACTACACCAAAGGTGAAGCACATTTGATCTAAAGTTATCAACCCTGATCCTGCCAACATAAGTCTCGTTTGTATCGCTTGAGATAGTAGGCATCGGATACTCTTTTTTAGCTGGATTATCGACTACGACGACGCTTGGAGCTTTGCTTAAAACCTCTCTTGCCGCACCTGCGCTCACGTCTTTGTCAAAGTGGATAGTGATCGCCTCAGAGTGGCTTCTAAGCACTGGCACACGCACGCAAGTAGCGCTCACTTCGATATCTTTGTGAAGAATTTTTTGCGTTTCATTGACCATTTTCATCTCTTCTTTTGTGTAGTCATTATCCAAAAAGACATCGATGTGTGGGATCACGTTTAGCGCTAGGCGGTGTGCAAAGACCTTTGGCTCGCACTCATCAAGCTTAAATTCAAAAAACTTTTGCATCTGCACAACAAGCTCCTCCATGCCCTCTTTGCCAGCGCCACTTGCTGCTTGATAGGTAGAAACATCGACCCTGTTGATGCCAAAAGCGTCATTTAGGGGCTTTAAAATTTGAACCATTTGGATGGTTGAGCAGTTTGGATTAGCGATGATGCCGCGGTTTTTCCACATAGCAATGTCACTTGGGTTACACTCAGGCACGACTAGCGGGATATCTTTATCCATCCTAAAATGGCTGGTGTTATCAATAACTACCGCGCCGCTGTCAGCTGCAAATTTGGCAAATTTCTCTGAAACTGAGCCACCTGCACTAAAAAATGCGATATCGATCTCGTGCTCGCTAAAAACTTTCTCGGTTAGCTCTTTTACTTTGTAGTGTTTGCCCTTAAATTCGATCTCCATGCCAATGCTCTTTGCACTTGCAAGTGGCAAAAGCTCACCAACTGGGAAATCAACCTCCTCCATAACTCTAAAAAGCTCTTCGCCGACCGCTCCAGTAGCACCAACGACCGCTACGTTAAATTTTCTCATCTGCTCTCCTTGGTTTCTTTTAATTTTCTTAATTTGCATAATTTTACTAGTCAAAAACTTAAATTTTTACCTATTTTTTACTTCTTGCTTGCAAAAATAGATCTTTTGGCAAAATTTCATCGCCCTCGCTTAGTATCGCTGCACGCTGCACGACTGAGATGAGCTCTCTTATGTTGCCTGGGTAGTCATAGCCCAAAAGCTCCTCTTTGGCTGCTTTTGAGAAATTTTTAGCCTCAAAGCCATACTCTTTGCAGCATTTATCCAAAGCATCCTGCGCGATAGGCAAAATTTCATCCTTTCGCTCGCGAAGTGGCGGGATGAAAAGTGGGATCGTGTTTAGGCGGTAGAAAAGATCCTCTCTAAACCTGCCCTCTTTCATCGCAAGCTCTAAATTTGCATTTGTAGCGCAGATGATGCGAACGTCTATCTTTTCGCTCTTTGTGGCACCAAGCCTTGTTATCTCGCGCTCCTGCAAGGCACGAAGCAATTTTGGCTGTAAATTTATAGGCATCTCGCCGATCTCATCTAAAAATAGCGTTCCGCCATTTGCCAGCTCAAACTGCCCTTTTTTGGTGGTCGCAGCGTCAGTAAATGCGCCCTTTTCAAAACCAAAAAGCTCACTTTCTATCAAATTTTCAGGGATTGCTGCCATATTTAAAGCGACAAACGCAGCGTCTTTTCTTGGTGAGTTTGCGTGGATAAATTTAGCAAAGACCTCCTTGCCAACGCCGCTTTCTCCACTAAGCATGACTGAGGCGTCTGTTCTTGCAGCTTTTAGCGCGATATTTAGCGTGGCTTCTAGCGCCTTTGAAGTGGCTAAAAAGCCGTTATTTTCGCTTTTAGTTTCAACTTTTTTTATGCTTTTTGGAGTTTTTTGTTTTAGCGTCTCTACCCTTTTTACCGCTTCATATAGCGTTGAGACGTCAAATGGCTTTGTTAAAAAGTCTTTCACACCAAGTCTAACGCTCTCGATCGCCTTATTAAGTGTGGCGTTACCAGTCATTATGATGACGTCAAATTTGCCGTTTAGCTCTTTAATGAACTCAAGTCCGTCCATCTTTGGCATGTTTATGTCGGTGATTATTAGATCAGTGTCGTCGCTTAGCTTTTTTAGAGCTTCAACTGCGCTCTTATAGCTCTTGATGTTTAGCTCTTCATACTCGCCAAGTGCAATTTCAAGCGACTTTCGCATATTGATGTCATCTTCTACTATGACGATATTCATTTGATCTCTTTTTATTGAAGTGTGCCGATGATAGCGGATTTTGGCTTAAATTCCACCATAAATCTAACTGGCAAAATTTTCAAATTTGAAGCATTTGTGACCTGCGCATTTTTGACATTAAGCTCATTTTTTATCATCACTTTTTTTAAGGCAAAGCAGTCAAAAATTTCATCTTTGTGTAAATTTAAAAAGCCAAGAGTTGTGGTGTTTTCATCTTTAAAAGCGTCTATCTGGCAAAGAAATTTTGGCTTTGGATTTGGCGAAAGGGTCATCGCCTTTGAAAATGAAATTTCCTCATGCGCGATGATATGATTTGTCGTATCGACCTTCGCCCAGAAGATAAACTCCTCCAGGCAAAAGGCGAAATTTAAAAGTATCGTTAGTAAGAAAAGACTTCTCGCCACTTATCTTCGTCTATCTTAAGCTCCATATTTACCTTATAAAGCCCGTCTTTGAAATTTTCATTCACGATCCTTGCGTTTTTGACAAGACCTTGAACCTTTGAAGTGATAGATGAGTCGTTTAGCATCGCGTCTCTTACGGTGTCTTCAGCATTGATCTTTACGCCGTAAAGCTTGCCAGCAAGCTGCGAATAAGCATCAGCCATCGCCGCTCTTTTTGCAAGAGTAACCGACTGAGCGTATGAGAGAGAATTTAACGGAGCTATACCCTCACCTGTGGCTCTAAATGTAGTCTCTCTTGGAGCGCTATCATATATCATCTTCTCTTTTTTCATCACCTCTCTAAGATCGTCTTTATCGACCTTTTGGATGACTACGTTGCGGTTTGATGTGCTAGTTGGCTCGCCCATAAAGCCGTTAAATGAGCAACCGCCAAAAATAGCAACCATCAAAGCAAAAGATAAAATTTTAACCTTCATAAACAACCTTTTTTATGCTTTTATTTAAAATTTAACAGCAAATTTTATTCCAAAAGCCCCATATCTTCGCTTGGTGCTTCATCCTCGTCCTCGCCATCATCTGCCTTAGGGCATCTTGCGATACTTACAACATCATCGCCATCAACATTTACGACGATCACGCCGCTTGTGTTACGTCCTGCTTTGCGGATGCTTTGCATATCAACTCTTATCATCTTGCCGCTTGATGTTAGAGCCATAAGGTCTTGCTCTTCATCAACCATCACAACGCCCACTAGATCGCCTGTTCTGTTTGTTAGCTTCATGCAGATGACGCCTTTGCCACCGCGATTTGTTAAGCGGTACTCATCAGCGGTTGTGCGCTTGCCGATACCTTTTTGAGATATGCTTAAAATTTCTTGATCATTGCTTTCGATGACTGCAGCACCCACGACCTCATCGCCTGGCTCTTTAAATTTGATACCAGTTACGCCGCGTGCCGTTCTTCCCATTTGGCGAACCTTGCTGATCTTAAATTTAAGACACATACCCTTTTTAGTAACTACAAATAGCATTGTCTCATCGCCTGAGTTTGCGTCCTCTTCAGCATTTGCACTATCTTCGTCGATCTCATTTTGAAGCTCTTCAACTTCAAGCACCTCTGTCTCAACACTTAGCTCATTTTCAGGGTCAGTTACTGGTATATCATCGTATGTTTGAGCGATGAGCGCAGTTACAAGCTCGTCGTTCTCATCAAGGCTTATAGCTCTTACGCCAACTGAGCGGATGTTTTTAAACTCACTTAAATTTGTGCGTTTTACGATGCCGTTTTTAGTGAAAAACGCTAGCGATTTGCTCTCGTCAAAGTCAGTCGTTGGGATGATCGCTTTGATCTTCTCATCAGGCTGCAACTGGATCAAATTTACAACTGCTTTGCCCTTTGCTGTGCGGCTTCCCTCTGGAATTTTATAGACTTTTAGCCAGTATAGCTGTCCGCGGTCTGTCACAAACATAAGCGTATCGTGAGTATTTGAAGTAAAGAAGCTCTCGATAAAGTCATCATCATATGTCGTGACCGCTACTTTGCCCTTGCCGCCACGTTTTTGCTTCTCATACTGCTTGCTTGGCACACGCTTGATGTAGCCGCGGTGAGTTATGGTTACGACCATATTTTCATTTGGTATGAGATCTTCGATATCGATATCATCGTAGTCATCAACGATCTCAGTTACTCTTGGCACTTTAAATTTATTTTTGATCTCAAGGAGCTCTTCTTTGATCAAATTTTCAAGCAATGTCTCGCTCTTTAAAATTTCATCAAGTCTTGCGATCTCAGCCATAAGCTCGGCTAGCTCGGCCTCTAGTTTTTCTCTCTCTAGGCCTGTAAGCTTGCTTAGACGCATATCAAGGATAGCGTTTGCTTGAAGCTCTGAGAGATTAAATTTACTCATCAAGCCCTCTCTAGCAACCGCTGTATCAGCACTATTTCTAATAAGCTCGATCACCTCGTCGATGTTATCAAGTGCGATCTTTAGACCCTCTAAGATGTGGGCTCTTGCGCGCGCTTTTTCAAGCTCAAATATCGTCCTTCTAATGATAACGGTTTTTCTGTGATTTAAAAATAGCTTAAGTAGCTCGATAAGGTTAAACACCTTTGGCTCTTTGTTATTAATAGCAAGCATAATAACGCCAAAAGTGCTCTCCATCGTGGTTGATTTAAAAAGATTATTTAGCACGATGTCGCTCATAGCGTCGCGTTTTAGCTCAATGACTACGCGGATGCCGTCTTTATCAGACTCATCTCTAACCTCACTGATGCCATCTATCTGCTTATCTTTTACAAGCTCAGCGATCTGCTCGATAAGCCTTGCTTTATTTGTTTGATAAGGCAGCTCGTCGATTACTATGACATCTTTGTTTGGCTTTTTTTCTATGTGAGTTTTGGCTCTTAGCTTGACCCTACCACGACCTGTGCGGTAGGCCTCTATGATGCCTTTTTTGCCAAAGATGATACCGCCAGTTGGGAAGTCTGGACCTTTGATAAATTCCATAACCTCTTCAAGTGTCGCCTCTTTGTTTTCAAGAAGGAGCAAAAGACCATCTATAAGCTCATCAAGGCTGTGTGGTGGGATATTTGTCGCCATACCGACCGCAATACCGCTTGAGCCGTTTAATAATAAATTTGGCACACGGCTAGGCAAAACATCTGGCTCAACCTCTCTATCGTCGTAGTTTGGTACAAAATCAACCGTATCTTTGTCGATATCTTTTAAAAGCTCTTCAGTAAGCATGGTCATTCTAGCTTCGGTATAACGCATCGCAGCTGCGCTGTCGCCGTCAATCGAACCAAAGTTTCCTTGTCCATCAACGACTGGATAACGCATAGAAAATTTCTGAGCCATACGAACAAGTGCATCATAAACCGCTGTGTCACCGTGTGGGTGGTACTTACCGATGACTTCACCGACGATACGAGCTGACTTCATATAGGCACTTCTGCTGCCAACGCCGAGGTTATCCATAGCGTATAAAATTCTTCTATGAACTGGCTTTAGGCCGTCTCTAGCATCAGGCAAGGCACGTCCGACGATGACGCTCATAGAGTAGTCAAGATAGCTATTTTTTATAGAATCTTCGATATCAACTGAAGCGATATCTTGAGTTAATTCAAGTAGATTGTCTTTCATTTTTATCCTTAAATTTAGCTTGTGGGATTTTAGCCAAAAATTGATAAAAACTTTCTAAGGGCAAAGCGGCCTGGGTTAAATTTAACCCCTAAGCGCGCTCGTAATATGTAGCTCCGTTTGAAAAACGCTTTGTGTAAAGTGGTGTGTATGGCACAAGATCAGCGTGTCCTGCGTAGAGCCTGCCCTCTGGCTTAAGCATCCTATGCAGTCTCTCAACGCATTTTAGTCTAAATTCGTCGTCAAAATATATCATCATATTTCTTGAAAGGACGATGTCAAATTTACCAAGATTAAACATCGCATCGTCAAAAACATTTAAAATTTTAAACTCACACCTTGGTAAAATTTCTTTTTTGATGAAAAATTTGTCATCTTTTTTTGTAAAAAATCTCTCCTTTTGAAACTCGCTTAGCCTATGTAAGCTCCTCTCGCCATAGCTTCCTACACTACAAGCTTGTATGGCTTCTGAGTTTATGTCGATGCCAGTTAGCTGGATATCACTTTGTTTAAGACCAAATTCATAAGCAAGCATAGCAAGCGAATAGACCTCATCGCCAGTTGAGCAAGGCGCGCATAAAATTCTAGCCTCCCCAAGCTCTTTTGCGTAGTAGATCACGTCTTTTAGCTGTGCTAGCTCTCTATAAAAATATGTCTCATTTACGGTGACTAAATTTAAAAGATCTTGCCTAAGCAACGTGTCAAATCTTATCATCGAAACTAGATCTTTAAAACTTTTTATCTGGCGATTTTTGGCAAATATACTAACTCTTTGCAGCGTGATATCCCTCTTTGGCTCTAGATCAACCCCGCAAAGCGTCTTTATAGTGCTCATAAATTCGTTAAATCCATCCATATCGCTTGGTGCTTTTGCCTCTAAAACTTCGCTTTGTTTATCCACTTTATTAAAAAGCATTTAAAAACTCCTCAAGCTCTTTTCTTATCATCATTAAATTTAACGATTTTAAATTTTGATTTAGCTCTTTAGCACGCTTTGGCATGCCATAAACTATCGCGCTCTCTTCGTTTTCAGCTATGCATTTTGCACCTGCTTTATAGAGCTTATCAAGCCCAGCTGCACCATCATCGCCGATGCCAGTTAGCAAGATCGCTAGTAAATTTACATTTTTGGCGATCTGCGTACCTGAGTTAAAAAGCACATCAACATTTGGCGTGTATATCGTTTTTATCTCAGGTTGTGGCTTTGCGCTAACTGGCAAAGTCGCTGAAATTTCAAAATTTTGATCACAGATATAGACGATATTTTCTCTTAAATTTGTCTTTTCGCTTAAAATTTCAACATTTATGTTGCACTCCCTGCCCATTTGCGTGACAAATGAGTTTATAAACATCTTGTTCATATGCTGAGCGATGACGACCATCGCACCATTTAAATTTATATCTTTTAATAGTTTTTTTATATGACCTGGGCCTCCTGTAGAAGCCCCTATTAAGACCAGTTTTTGAGCCACTAATTGCCTTTAAATTTAAAATTTACTACACAAATCAAGTTCTAAATTCGCCAAGTTTTGCATTTAGCGTATCTGTCATCTTGTTTAGATGCTCAGCAGCTGAAGCTATCTCTTCTACGCTTCTTGTGCTTTGAGATGAAATTTGACTTATGCCCTCCATGCTTTTTACTATATCGTCAATATCCTTGCCGGTCTTTATATAGTCCTCGATAGTTTTATCAGATAGTCCTATGGCTGATCTCATGATATCGCTCATATCTCTTATGGTGTTTTCCGCGTTGTTTGCTACGCCTGTTAGCTCGCTTATTTGCTTAGAGTTGATGCTCATTTGCTCGCTACTTTCATTTATCGCTTGAACGATGACATTGATAGTTGCGTTTATCTCAGTAAGGCTCTTTTGAGTGCGCTCAGCTAGCTTTCTAACCTCATCTGCAACGACTGCAAAGCCACGTCCATGCTCACCTGCACGTGCTGCTTCGATGGCTGCATTAAGGGCTAGTAAATTTGTCTGATCTGCTATGTCATTGATAACCACAAGCACTGATTTTACCTGCTCGGCATCACGGCTAAGCTGCTCGATCTTGCCAGCCATTTGATTTTCAATATCTGATGTCTGAGCGATCTCTGAAGATAAATTTGAGATAGTATTTAGCGTCTCATCAACGTAGCTTAGCGCCTTTTTAAGATCATCTTTGCCGCCTTTTGCAACTTCGATTGAATCTTTCATATATGATTGTATCTCAGCGCAATCCTTCCCAGCATCCTCAACTATCTTGCTTGAGTTTTCTACCCCGCGACCAGTTTGGACAGAGGTTGAGCTAAGCTCGTTTGCGATGGAGCTGTTTTCATTTGAGATATCTTTTGCCTCCGAGATTAAAACCCTTACTTTTTCTATAAATTTATTTATAGCCTCGCTGGCTTTTGCTATCTCATCCTTGCCAACGACTTCTAGTTTTCTTGTTAGATCGCCATCGCCGCTTGAGAGGTTTGTAGCTCGCAAGATTAGCTCATTTAGCGGTTTTGTGATAGAAAATTTAGAGTAGAGCATGGCAACTATTAGTGAGATGATTAAAACTACGACGGCTATGATGATGAAATTTGTAGTGTTTGCCTTAGCGTCATTTTGCATAGTGGCTGAAATTTTATCTATCTCTTTATACATACCCTCAAGATTAACAACAGACATCAGCACTACATCTTCATGAAAGAGGTTTAGTTTTAGCCCTTTTCCTATCTTTCTAGTCGTTGAGCCATCTTTTGCTTTAGCTACAAAATTTACAAAAGCACCCTCGCTATTTTCTGAGGCTTTTTGCATGAGATCTTTTATGTATTTATAGCCATCTGCGTCAGTTGCTTCAAGTCTATCAAGACCGTTATACTCAGGCACTCCAGGGCTAGAGATAACCACACCTTTTGTAGTGTAGATACTAAAATATCCCTTTTTATCATCGCCAAATCTAGCCTTTGAGAGATAGTCGATGATATCTTCTTTTTGATCTTCAATGGTCTCGTTTGCGTCGTCATAGACCTCTTGAATTTTAAGCAAAATGTTTGAAACGATATCCATCTCTTCACTTAAAGCTGCCCTTTTGTCGGCTAAGATCGTTTCAGTCAGCTGTTTGGTAGAAAATTCTATAGCTTTGTTTTGCTCGTAAATGTTTAGAAAGACTAAGATGGCTCCAAGCACCAGTAGGGACGAGACGATCATCATCGTTACTTTTGATGAAATTTTCATAATACCTCCTTTTTAATGTTTAAATTTCCTTAATTTTGAGATTATAGCACCATTAAAGTGCAATATTTACTTTTTATTTGTGATCTTATATAAAAAGCTAAAAATCTCAGCCACCGCTTTATATAAATTTGGCGGTATCTCTTGATCGACCTCGACTTTGCTTAAAATTTCAATGAGATCAGGATCCTCTTTGATCGGTATATCGTGCTCTTTTGCAAGGCTTATTATCTTGTTTGCTATCTCGCCAGCACCGCTTGCAAGCACCTTTGGAGCGTTATCTTGCGATCTGTTGTAGCCAAGAGCGACGGCTTTTTTCTTATTTACTTGCATCAAATTTTCTTATCAAAGCCCACATCAAGGCCGCCAAAATTTTTAAATCTATCGTTTAGCTTCACCTTTGGCAAAGTCTTAATGTTAAAATTTGAAACGATTAGTCCAAGCTTTGAGATCGCTTGCTTTAGCTCGCTTGAGCTAGATAAAATGAGCTCTTTAAACTCATTTGTCTGCGTTGCCACCGATAGATCGATATAGCGTTTATCCACAAGTCCCACCATCACATTTATCTGGCCAAATTTCTTAAAATTTAGATCGATTTGGGCATAAAATTTATCCTTTTTGCCCTGTTTAAACGCGACATTTCCGCCCTCCACGCCGTCCCAGATATATGGCATATAAGTTTGTATGCCTCCTTGCAGGCTTGAGACCATCTGATGCATTTCTATTTGAGAGATCATCTTGTTTGCAGCATTTACGGTTTGGGGGTTTTGACTCTTTTCGCTTATGTTTAAAAGCGTGCTTTTTACATCTTGATTTAGCACCTTTGAAATTTCACTGCCGCTCTTTGTAGTGATGTTGTTTATATCGCTTGTGGCTAGTTTTAGCTGCTTTAAAAGCGCCTTACTCTCGGCTAGATCGCTTTTTGCCGTGCTTGCTTCTGGGTCTGCTAGGCTAAGGCTATGAGCTAGGCGTCTTGCTGCACTTTGGAGCTTATCTTGCAAGCTGCCCTCTTTCGAGACGTCACTAACCTCGTTAAACGCCTTTACAAGCCCAGCCTCATCGCCTATGTTATTTAGCATTTTTAGATCGTTTTTTAGGTTTTCAAGGATAGCTTTTAGCTCTTTGTGATTTGAGCTAAAAGCCGCACTTTGATTTAGCTTTTCACTCGCTAAATTTGCTACCTTTTCGCTTAAATTTGAGATGAAATTCTCCATCTTGCCGATCTGGCTTTTAACCGCGTCTGCGCTTTGCTCTTTTGAGAAGTTTTTATCAAGGAATTTAGCCACATTATCAAGCTTATCCACATCTTTTAAAAGTGTTTTCATGCTTGAGTTATCAAGGAGATTTTTAGCGTCACTACTCGCTTTTTCAAGCATAGAAGTAAGCTTCATAAATGAGTTTTGATTATCCAAGCTCTCATCATTTAGAGTTAAAATTTGACTAAGTAAATTTTGATTTGAGAGATTTTTTATATCGCTTAGTAGCTTTTGTATCGAGCTTGGCAGCTTCTCTGGGGTAAGCGCATCTTTTAAATTTGCTTCAAGCATGACGCCAGAGTTTTTGATCTGATCATTTAGCGAGCCAGCTTTAAGATCGGCTATTGGTTTTAGAAATTCTTTTAGTTTTAGTGCAAGGCTCTTTATCTCAGGGCTTTCATTTTGCGCAGCTTCTGCCTCTAAGCTTTTTGCAAGGTCTGAGAGCTCGCTAGCTAAATTTGGAGCGATCTTAGTATCTTTTGCTTGAGATAAAATTTGCTCAGCTTTACTAAGGCTTGAAGCGCTTTTTAGATCATCAAGTACCCTTGCAACTAGCTTACCAACGTTATCAAGAGCATTTGAGACGGTCTGCTCACTTGGCGTCCCAGCTGGCTGATTTTTAAAAAGTGAACCCTCGTTTTTACGGACAGGCGCGTTTTGAGCGGCGTTTTGCCCAGTTTGAACCGAGGTGTTTGAGATATTTAGAGAATTTGCTACGTCCATTTTCTACTTTTTATTTTCTCTATCGGCAAAATTGCCATTTTGCTGAATAGTCGCGATGCCAGCCGTCCTTGCAACGAGCCTGTCGTTGTAGTCTTTTCTCATGTGCTGCGGTATGGTCTTTTGCGTTATCGCAAATAAAATGAGCCCAACATAAAGCACCAAATATACATAGATAAAGCCAAATGCGCCAAAAATTTTCATCGCGTAGCTCATAAGAAGCGGCGAGAAAAGAGAGGCAAAAGAGTAGCTAAAAAGCAGCGCGCGTGCCACTTGGACGCTCTTTGTCTTGTCTGTGATCTCGTCATTTGCCCTAGCAAGCGAAAGTCCGTATGTGCAAAAAATGCCGCCACCAAAGAAAAACGAAAGTATGTATTGAACGATCAAATTTGAGCCATTTAGCAAAAATAAAACCGCACTGATTAAAGATACAACGCTACAAAGCAAGAGCGCTGGGCGTCTGCCGTATTTATCTGAAAAGCCTCCGATAAATGTTTGAGCCAAAAAGCCTCCAGCCATCGCTATAGTCATAAAAAATGATGCCTCTTTTGCGCTATATCCTTGAAGCAAGACAAAGAGGCTTGCCATAGAAAAAAAGCCATTTATCGCAAGTCCTGCAATGAGCGCGCCCACAAGAGCTAGCGGGACGATGCCAAAAATTTTAGGGATGTTTATAGGTTGGCGCTGCGGGATTTGAGGCTGGTTTATGCGGATTAAATTTAAAGGTATGCTTGAGAGCATGATAAAGGCTGCACTGATGATGAAAATTTCAAATGCGCTAAGATCAAGCGCTAAGATCAAAATTCCAAGTCCAAAGCTAGTGTAGAAAACGCACTCGTAAAAGGCGATGACACGCGATCTTATCTTGTTTGGGATCTTAGCATTTAGCCAGCTTTCTATAACCATCAAAAGTGCATAGTAGCAATATCCCAAAAAGGCTCGCAAAATCGCCCAAAAGATCAAATTTTCACTTATGGCGTGAAGCATGGCTGAGACTGCAAAGATAGCTGAAAAGATAGCAAAAGCTCTGATGTGGCCAGTGGTTGAGATGACCCTGTGCGCTGTGATCGTGCTAATTAACGCTCCTATAAAAAATCCAGTGTTAATTAGTCCAATCGCAAGCTCGCCTACGCCATTTTGTTTAAGAAGCGCACTACAAGATGCGATGACTAGGCCATTGCCTATAAAAAGCAGGCTCATGCCTAAAAATAGCGGTCCCATCGAGCGAATGATCCTAAAGCTACTTGCCATCTGCGTCCTTTTTTAAATTATTTTGCATTATCCCAAAGATAAAAGCTCCAATAGGCATCGGAGCAAGCCCCACTAAAAAGCCAGGCACGTTTAGTAAATTTTCATTTTTTAAAAATATAAATCCAAAAAAAAGTATCGCATACGCAACCAAGCGATAAGGTATAAAGGCCGCTGCAAAGCTTCTATCTTTAAATGAAAATTTCTGCTTTTTTAGCCTTGCTTTTTCATCTTTGAGGCTAAATTCTTTTGCCTCATTCTGGGGCAAAATTTCATCATCTTCTTCGTCCTCTTCTTCTATCTTGGCTAAAATTTCCTCTCTTGCATTTTCTAGCCTTGAATTTATGCGATTTTTATAGGCAAAAAAGCTAGCCGTTAGGATGATAAGCGAGGCAAAAAATGAAATTTGCGAGCTTATAAAAAATTGATTTGATATAAATTTGCCAACCACGCTAAGGGCTAACCAAAGCGCAAAGTAGCAAATACAAAGCCTGCTAATCGTCCTCGTCATCATCGTCTTTTGTGTAGCCCTTATATCTAGTCTCGTCCTTTAGCTCATCTAGGCTTTTAACCTGTGCTTTATAGGCTTTATAGACATTTAAAATGGCAGCTGCGATGCCAATAGCAAAGCCTATCCAAAGCGCTGGCGTGAAATTTGTAGCCTTTTTTACAAGATATCCTAGCCCAGTGCCAAGCAAGATCGCAACTACGATTGAAACGCCAAGGCTTAGCTGCTCAGCCCCTGCAACGATATCTTTTATCTTAAATTTTGCCATTAAGCTTTTATCTCCAAAAATGCCTCTTTAGCTGCATTTACCGCTAGATCGATATCAGCTTCACTCATCGCATCGCAGATAAATCCGGTCTCAAACTGGCTAGGTGCAAGATAAATTCCGCGTCTAAGCATCGCTTGGTGAAATTTAGCAAAGAGTTTTGTGTCGCTCTTTAGCGCATCGTCGTAGTTTTTTACTGCATGATCTGTAAAAAAGTAGCCGAACATCGAGCCACGAACCTCGGTTTGGATGGTGATGCCAGCGCTTTTTGCAGCCTCTTTGAAGCCGTCCATTAGTTTTAGGGCAAGTTTTTCAAGTCTAGCGTATAAATTTGCGTCGCTATTTATCTTTGAAATAGCCGCCATACCAGCGCTCATCGCCACTGGGTTGCCACTTAGCGTGCCTGCTTGATAGACAGCACCCTCTGGGCTTAGGCAGTCCATAATTTCAGCCTTACCGCCAAATGCAGCGACGTTCATGCCTCCGCCTATAACCTTGCCAAATGTGACAAGATCGGCATCCACCTCGTGAAATGGATATGAGCCAAGGCGAGAAGCTCTAAAGCCGCTCATAACCTCATCAAGAATGAGCACAGCGCCAAATTTATCGCAAAGCTCTCTAAGCTCTCGTAAAAATTTCTTATCAGCTGGCACAAGCCCCATATTTCCAGCGATTGGCTCGATTATGACGACGCCTATTTTGTCTTTATTGTTCTCAAAAATGGCTTTTACGCTCTCTATATCGTTGTAGATAGCTAAAAATGTGTTTTTCACAACATCTTGTGGCACGCCGCCGCTTGAAGCGTTGCCGTATGTAGTTGCGCCACTTCCTGCTTTGATAAGAAGTGCGTCGCTGTGTCCGTGATAGCAGCCTTCAAATTTGATAAGTCCATCTTTTTTAGCATATCCTCTAGCTACTCTGATAGCGCTCATGGTAGCCTCTGTGCCAGAGCTAACGAAGCGAATTTTATCTATTTGTTTAAACTCGTCACATATTAGCTTTGCTAGAGCGGTCTCTTTTGGTGATGGCGCGCCGTAAGAAACGCCTTGTTTTACAGCAGAGATGATCGCTTCTTCGATATCTTTGTCGCAGTGACCAAATATGAGCGGACCCCAGCTTTGGATGAAGTCAAGGTATTTTTTACCCTCGACATCATATAGATAAGCGCCCTTTGCGTGATCTATCATCACAGGCTCGCCACCAACGCTGCCAAATGCACGAACAGGTGAATTTACACCGCCTGGGATATATTTTTTAGCTTCACTAAATGCCTCTTTATTTGTCATTTTTTATCCTTTTGATTTTGTGTTTTTAAATTTGTCTTTTGATTATCTTTTTGATTTGTTACTGGCTTTGCTGGTGACTTTGGTGCCTGCGTGCTAGCTGGCTTTACAGGATCAGCTGGCTTAGCTGGTGCGCTCTTAGCTGGCTCTGCAGTTTGTGCGCTTGGGGCGACTTTAGCAGGTTCTGGCTGTTTTTGCACAGTAGCAGGAACGGCTGGCTTAGCTAAATTTTTGGGTGCTACTTTTGCCGCTTTTGCAGGAGGTTTCATCTGATTTGTGATGTATTCATAAAGGATGGTCGTCTCCTCGTCTGTCAAAAAGTAGCTTGGCATGACGCCTTTTGGCTTTGTAAGAGCTGCTTTAAAGCTTTCAAAGTCTATATCATTTATCTTTGGTGCTCTAAGCTCATCATCGACCGTTTTGTTTGTTTTTTTGTCAAAATGCTTGTATTTAGAGATTAGGCTGCCCTCGCCCTTTGCGCCGTGACATTTATCACAGCCTATGCCACGCGGATTTAGGTAGAGCATCTTGGCGTACTCGGTCTTTGTGATAAAATCAGCTCCAAAAATCGCCACGCAAAAAAGCAAAATCAAAAAAACAGACCTCATAAACCTCTCTTTTAAAAATTTAATTTATTTTTAGGTATGATACCACCCTTGTGATTAAAAAAGCTTTTAAGTAAGGATCGAATATGAAAATTTTAGACGGAAAAGCCGTATCTTTAAAGGTCAAAGAAAGCGTAAAAGTAAGAGCTGATGAGCTAAAGAAATTTGGTATCGAGCCAACCTTAGCCGTCGTCTTGGTCGGCGAAGATAAGGCATCTCAAACATACGTTAGAGCCAAAGAGAAAGCCTGCAACGAATACGGCATAAAAAGTGTAGCTCACCGTCTAAGTGAAAATACAACCCAAAATGAGCTACTTGCGCTTATAAACGTGCTAAATTTAGACGATAGCATCCATGGCATCTTGGTTCAACTGCCACTACCAAAGCATATCGATACAAATGTCGTGCTCGCAGCGATCGATCCACGAAAAGATGTAGATGGCTTTCACGCTGTAAATGTTGGCAAACTTGTTAGCGGGCTTGATGGTTTTGTGCCTTGCACACCGCTTGGCGTGATGGAAATTTTAAAAGAGTATGGCATAAATGTGGCTGGGCTAAATGCAGTGGTGATCGGCAGAAGCAACATCGTTGGCAAACCTATGGCAAATTTACTCATAAACGCCTCTGCAACGGTTACGGTGACACACAGCAAGACCACAAATTTAAAAGAAATTTGCAAAAGTGCTGACCTCATCGTTGCAGCCATTGGCAAGCCATTTTTCTTAAAGGCTGACATGGTAAAAGATGGCGCAGTAGTCGTTGATGTGGGCATAAACAGACTTGATGATGGCAGGCTTGTGGGCGATGTGGATTTTGACGAGGTCGCACCAAAATGCTCATATATCACGCCTGTTCCTGGCGGCGTTGGCCCGATGACCATAGCCATGCTTTTAAACAACACCATCCTTGCTGCACAAGCAAAGATAGCTAAAAATTAAAGAGTGAGATAATGAAGAGAGCTTTTACTAAATTTTATGACTTTTGCTCGAGCTGGACAGGCACGGTTATCATCGTTTTGCTTGTCATTTTCTTTGTGGCTCAAGCCTTTGTGATCCCGTCTGGTTCGATGAAAAACACGCTTTTGGTTGGGGATTTTTTATTTGCTAAAAAGTATGTTTATGGCATACCAACACCAAGAATTCCATGGCTTGAGGTAAAAATTTTACCTGAGCTAAATGACAATGGGCATCTCATCACAGGCGAAGGCCCAGCAAGGGGCGATATAGTCGTATTTCGCTATCCAAACGATGAGAAAACTCACTTTGTAAAGCGCTGCTTTGCAACCAGCGAGGACGAGATCGTTTTTACTGAAAAAGCCCTCTATCTACGCCCAAAAGAGGGAGATAGCTTTATAAAGGCAAACTGCCGTGAAAATTTAAACGGCAAAGAGAGTAAATTTGGCTACTCGTGTAGCGATGTTGTCGAGCTTGATGGCAAACTTTTCATAAAAGAGCCATATAGATTTAGCGGCATCCACTATGACGAAAATGTAAATTTATTTGAGCAGATGGTTTTCATGCTAAATACAAACAAATCAAACGTTTTTATGAAGCCAGCGCTCATTAGCTCACTACCGCAAAATCCAAATTTTAACTTTAACGCTTTTTACGCCAAAGTGCCAAAAGATGAGTACTTTATGATAGGCGACAACCGCGACCACTCAAACGATAGCCGTTTTTGGGGAAGCGTGGCTTACAAAGATATAGTTGGACAGCCTTGGTTTATATATTTTAGCTGGGACAATAACTACAATGTGCGCTGGGAGCGTATCGGACGCTTTGTAGATACGATAGAAAACGATGAGTTTTTCACAAAACAAGCTTTAAAAGAGGGAGAAGTTGATGGACTTCACTAATTTTGACCCCATAAAAGTCGCCACTATCGTCCTCTCTTTAGTGATCGCCATCGTCGGTCACGAGATCGCTCACGGATATGTCGCTTATAAATTTGGCGACAACACCGCAAAAAATCTTGGCAGACTTAGCATAAACCCTATAAAACACATCGATCTTGTTGGCACTATCATCGTGCCACTGGTGCTTTATCTAAGCACTGGTATGATGTTTGGCTGGGCAAAACCAGTGCCTGTAAATACCTACACAGTCGTGCGAAATGGCGGCTACAAGGCAGCTATCTACGTGAGTCTAGCTGGCATTTGCTACAACATCATCCTAGGCATTTTGTCGCTTTTTGTGCTAAAGGCTTTATTAAATATAGAAACCTTTGAAATTTTACTTCAGTTTTTATTTACGCTTGCGCTTTTAAATTTGATGTTAGCTATCTTTAATCTCTATCCGATCCCGCCACTTGATGGCTTTCACGCGCTCGAGTACGCGCTTAGAAATTTTGGCTTTCACGCACTAGCTGAAAAGCTTGAGGGCATCTCGAGATATGGCTTTGTCATCCTTATCATCATCCTCGTCTCGCCTTTAAAAGATACTATCTTTTATCCGGCAAGATACGTTTTAGATATCGCAAGTGCATTTATAAATGGCTAAATTTAGAGCAAATTTGCTCTAAATTTTTGGCTTTGTGATCTTATAAGAGTACTCTTTTTTAAATTCCTCTTTTGGCGCAAGGCTAAATTTAAGCTCCACCTTGCCATCTTTGCTGATATCTTTTTTATCAAAGCCCTTTATCTCGACCTTTACTGCCTCGTCAGCAGATACTGGCACGCGATCAACCAAAGTGACATCGACACTTTTACTTGAGTTATTTTTGACACTTATCTCATAGCCCTCTTCGCTTATTCGCTCTTTGCCAAGAAGCGAGCTCTTTTTAAATTTATTTAAGCGCTCTTTTTTAAGCTCGATTAGCTCGTTTTGTCCTAAAAATAGCTGAGAGAGCTCATCTTTTGCTTTCATCTCAAACTCGCTTGGACTGCCAACACTCACACCATTAACATAAAACTGCGTTTTAGCTGGCGTTAGATCATCATTTAGCTTAAGGCTAGCTACGTTATAAGCCTTTAGCGAGCCGTAAAAATCAGCAAAAACGCTGAAATTTGCATCCATTTTTTGCGTATCATAAGTTATATATTTGCTCTCACCTTTTGCTAAATTTATCCCATCTATCTTCCAAATTTTGGCAAACTCATTCTCATCTCTTTGCACACGCATATCAGCGACCTCAGCGGCGACTTTCGCGGCTCTTAGCATATTTTTTGAAGCGCCATAACCATCAGCCTCTGCCTCGCTCTCCTCATACCAAGGGTAAAACTTGCTTGGAGCAAGCGCCTTTTGGTATCTAGTTGGATAGATGGCGAGCTTTAAATTTTTAACATCGCTGGCAAAAGGATTAGTGAGCAAAATTTCTTGTTTTATCAAGATATTTTTGTTTTTCGTGTCTGCGTAAATTTCATTTAGCGTCTTTGGGGCCTCATCATCCATGTATGAAAGCGTCGCCTCTTTTGGGCTGCAAGCAAATTTCATATCAAGCTGCAAAAATCCAGCCATTTCGCTCTTTGGCTCATTTTCTTTAAGCGCTTCAAGCTCACTTTTAGTAGCTGAAATTTTCTCGATACTTTCTAGGCTAAATTTATAAAACTCATCAGCTCTTTTTGTCACATCGTTACTTTTGTTTTCTCCTATCAAAGCTTGCTCTATAAACCTACCTCTTGCATTTAGTGCCTCAAGTTTATTATTTAAATTTACAACTTCTTGCTTCCATTTTATGTAACTTTGGCTATTTTCTTCGCTGATCTTTTTTAGATTAGCATTCGCGTCACAATCCCCATTTATAGTGATGCTCTCACTCTCCACACCCTCTGGCACAAAGGCGCTAAAGGAGCTATTTGCGTCATTAAATTTTTGAGTGATGATGGTTTGATCTGTGTAGATCTCTATTAGATTTTCATTTGCAAAGGCTAGCGTAGAAGCCACTAAAAAGAGTGCTTTTTTCACATTTTCTCCTTTAAATTTTTGGTAAATTATAGCTTCATTTTGGCTGAGAGTAAAATTTTATTTTAATGCAACTTTGACTATAATCAACAAAAAATTTAACGGACTTTTCATGAAGATAGACAAAGTTTTCTTAGCTAGCGATCACGCTGGTTTTGAGCTAAAAAACGAGCTTAAAGAGGCTATTAAAGGGCTTGGATACGAAGTAGTTGATCTTGGCACAAACGATAAAAATAGCGTTGATTACCCTGATTATGCGCATTTGTTAGCGAGCAAACTTGAGCCTAACTGCTACGGCGTGCTAGTTTGTGGCACAGGCATTGGCATCTCAATAGCTGCAAATAGACATGAAAACCTAAGATGCGCCCTTTGTCACGATGAATTTACCGCAAGGCTTGCCAGAGAGCACAATGACGCAAATGTCATCGCTTTTGGCGCAAGAGTGATCGGCGCAGGCGTGGCTATCTCGGCGGTTGAAGCCTTTTTAAAGACTGAGTTTGCAGGCGGCAGACACGAAAGAAGAGTCAAAAAAATAGAGCTTGAGGCAGGCAAATGATAGGCGAGTGGATCGTTTTTACCGCTCTTGTTTGTGCTGCGATCTACCTAACCGTCATGGTTTTTTACTTCAAAACGCTTCTCAAAAAAGAGCGTGCTACAAAAGATTTTATGAAAAATAACCTCCAAGACACCGAGGTCGTCATAAGAAAATTTCAGATCCAACTCCAACGAAGTCTAGGCAATATCGACATCTTGACAGACGAGCTAAACAAAACCAAAAACGACGTAACCTCACTTCGCACAAGAAATTCCCAGTACCGCCTAGAAAACGACAAGCTAAGACAACGCATACGTGAGCTTGAAGGCAAGATCGAAGCGCTACTATAATCTCAAATTTAAGGAAATTTATGAAAATTTTAGATCAAAAAGGCAAAGAATTTTTACTAAACTCTATTCGCTGCATAAATGATTTTCCAAAGCCTGGCATAGTTTTTCGTGACATCACGACGCTACTAAATAACAAAGAGGCATTTAACTTTTTGATAGATCATTTGGTGGCTAGATATGAGGATGCAAATATCGACTATATCGCTGGTATCGAGTCACGAGGCTTCATCTTTGGTGCGGCGCTTGCAGCAAGGCTAAGGCTGCCTTTTGTACCTATTCGCAAGCCAAAAAAACTGCCATATATCACGCTTTCTCAAAAATATAGCCTAGAATACGGCGTCGATGAAGTGCAAATTCACATCGATGCTTTTGGAGAAAAAGCAGGCGCTAGAGTGCTTTTGACGGACGATCTCATAGCCACTGGAGGCACTGCAAAGGCTTCAGTTGAGCTTATCAATCAAACTAACGCAACCTGCGTAGAAGCTTGCTTTATAATAGATCTAGTCGATCTAAAAGGTAGCGAAAAGCTAAAGTCGCTTACTAAAATTTACAGCGTTTTAGAGGTTTAGAATGGAAGAGTTTTTTATAGAACTGCTTAAAGAGTACGGCTACATCATACTTTTTGTCTGGTGTATCATGGAGGGCGAGATGGCCTTAATAATGGCTGGAATTCTCGCCCACACCACACACATGCACATCGCGCTTGCTATATTTGTGGCTGGACTTGGAGGCTTTGTGGGAGATCAAATTTATTTCTATCTTGGCCGTTACAATAAAAAATACATCGCAAAAAGGCTTCACACGCAGCGGAGAAAATTTGCAGTGGCGCACATAATGCTGAAAAAATACGGCTGGCCGATCATCTTTTTGCAACGCTATATGTATGGCTTTCGTGTCATCATACCGCTTTGTATAGGACTTACGGGCTATGATGCTAAAAAATACGCCTTTATAAATTTGATCAGTGCTTGGTGCTGGGCGGCGATCACCACCATACCTGCTTGGATACTTGGCGAGCATATACTTGTGCTTTTGCAAGAAGCAAAAGAGCACTGGTACGTCGCTATCCCAGTGGTTGCTATATTTATGGGGCTTTTGATCTATGCATTTAAGCGCATCGAAAATAAAATTTTAAACGAAAGGAGAGACAGAAGACATGCAGTTTCAAATAGTTGATAAAAAATTAAAAGACATAAAAGCTGATATTGAACTAATTTTCGTAGTTGATAAGGAGTTAAAACATAAATTTATAAGCGATAAAGAGGCTATTAAATTTAACAATTACAAAGGCGAGAGTGTCCTTGTCCTAAGCGAGGCAAAAAGGGCTTACGTGCCGCTTTCTAAGCTTGATCTTGACGAGCTTAGGGTTGCGGCTGCTAAAGCTTATAATGCGCTAAAATCGCTAAATATTAAGAGCATAAAACTAGCTTCTTATGTAGCAGAGTGCCAAAAACTAAGCTTTGAGGCGCTAGCTGAGGGCTTTTTGCTTGGAAGCTATGAATTTAACAAGTATAAAGAGAAAAAAGAAAAATACACCCTTAAAGAGATCATATTTTCTACTGAAGAATTTGCTAGCAAAAAGGTCGATCTAAAAGCTGCAAATGAGGGCTTTAAAGAAGCAGAGATAATAGCAAGTGCTACAAATTTCACAAAAGATATCGTAAATGAAATCCCAGAAATTTACACACCACAAAAGATGGCGCAGGACGCTTTAAATTTAGCCAAAAGCCACGCAAGTATCAAGTGCGAGGTCTATGACGAGAAATTTCTAGCAAAAGAGAATATGAACGCATTTTTGGCGGTAAATCGCGCAAGCGTGCATAAACCAAGGCTCATCCACCTAACCTACAAGCCTAAAAAGTCTAAAAAACGCATCATCTTTGTCGGCAAAGGGCTAACATACGATAGTGGCGGCCTTAGCTTGAAGCCGGCTGACTATATGCTTACTATGAAATCAGACAAAAGCGGCGCAGCAGCAGCTCTTGGCATCATAAAAGGTGCAGCGGAGCTAAATTTACCATTTGAAATTCACGCCATTTTGGGTGCAACTGAAAACATGATCGGCGGAAATGCCTATAAGCCTGATGACGTGCTTATTTCAAGAAGTGGCGTTAGCATAGAGGTGAGAAACACCGACGCAGAGGGACGTTTGGTGCTGGCTGACTGCCTAAGCTACGCGCAAGACTTTAAGCCAGACATCCTAATCGACATGGCAACCCTAACTGGCGCTTGCGTCGTGGGACTTGGCGAGTACACAACAGGCATCATGGGAGAGAGCGAGAGCCTAAAAAGCGAGTTTAAAAGCAAGATAAAAGATAGCGGCGAGCTAGCGACTACACTTGATTTTAACCCTTATCTTAGCGAGCTTATCAAAAGCCAGATCGCAGACGTTAGCAACTGCGCCTCAAGCAGATATGGCGGCGCGATCACGGCTGGCATGTTTCTAGCCAAATTTATCAAAGATGAGTATAAAGATAAGTGGCTACACCTTGATATCGCAGGCCCAGCATACCGCGAAAAGGCTTGGGGATACAACCAAGCAGGTGCGAGTGGAGCGGGCGTGAGGATGAATTTATACTTTTTACAAGCACTTAGTAAGGAGAATTGATGGGACTTTCAGTTGGAATAGTAGGCCTACCAAATGTGGGCAAATCAACAACATTTAACGCACTTACAAAGGCGCAAAGCGCAGAAAGTGCGAACTATCCGTTTTGCACTATCGAGCCAAACAAAGCCATCGTGCCAGTGCCTGATAAGCGCCTAAATGAGCTTGCAAAGATAGTAAATCCAAATAAAATTCAGTATTCAACCATCGAATTCGTAGATATAGCAGGCCTTGTAAAAGGGGCAAGCTCTGGCGAGGGTCTTGGCAATAAATTTTTATCAAACATCAGAGAGACCGAGCTTATCTTACACATCGTTCGCTGCTTTGAGGATGAAAACATCACTCACGTCGAGGGCAGCGTCGATCCAGTAAGAGACATCGAGATCATCCAAACCGAGCTGATACTAGCTGACATCGAGCAGCTAAACAAAAAGATAGAAAAGCTCACAAGAGAGGCTAAAGCAAATGCAAAAGGCGCTAAAGAGGCGCTTGAGATAGCAAATTTGCTTCTTGCTCACCTAAATGAGGGCAAAAGCGCAAGTAGCTTTGAGCAAAGAGATAGCGAGGCATTTTTAGCGCTCAACAAAGAGCTAAGACTTCTAAGTGCAAAAGAGGTAGTTTATGGCGCAAATGTCGATGAAGAGGGACTTAGCGAAGATAATAAATTTGTAAAAGCGCTAAAAGAGTATGCTAAGGTCTCAGACCACGAGGTGATCAAGCTTTGCGCCAAGGTCGAAGAGGAGCTAATAGGTCTAAGCGACGAAGAGGCGCACGAGTTTTTGGCATCTCTTGGCACAAGTGAGAGCGGCCTTGAAAAGATCATCAAAACGTCTTTTGCTAAGCTAAATTTGATAAGCTATTTCACAGCTGGCGTCGTAGAAGTAAGGGCTTGGACGATCACAAATGGCTGGAAAGCGCCAAAAGCAGCAAGCGTCATCCACAACGACTTTGAGAGGGGCTTTATCAGAGCTGAAGTGATAAGCTATGACGACTACATCGCACATGGCGGCGAAAATGGAGCCAAAGAAGCTGGCAAGATGAGACTTGAGGGCAAAGACTACGTCGTGCAAGATGGCGACGTTATGCACTTTAGGTTTAATGTCTAAATTTAGCCCTTTTTGGGCTAAATAGCTAAAATTTATAGATAAAATATTTAAGCCTTGGGTTGCAAGGCAAATTTAAATTTTTTATAACAAGTTTTAAAAAATACGATAAGTCGTAATCTTATATCTTATTAATATATTTAAATGATGTAAAAGCTATCGACTTAGTAAAACAAATACCAGCTTACAGATGAGCCAATCAAATCTTAATCCTAGAGAAATTTTGGTAGATAAAATAATACGTTCATCATCTTTTACAAGCCTTCATACCTATAATAT
>NZ_POYR01000123.1:0-6746 GCF_002912425.1 Campylobacter concisus | reverse complement strand
AAATTCGTCTTTGCTTTTAAGCGGTTTTATTTTTGCAAAATGTATTAAATTTTGAGAATTTTTGTAGCACTTTGTAAGTAAAATTTGAAGTTAAATTTAGGGGAAAAGATAGAAATTTAGCTTCTATCTTTTTTAAATTTATGCTTTATGGTTTAGCATATAAAGGCGGATGACTTGCTCGGCAGTCATCTTTAAATTTCTAAGGGCATTATCTTTTCGCATGGCTTCTTCAAGGCTCATTGGCTCATTTAGTATGCAAAAATACGCATCAATGCCGTGTTTGTGGCAGTCTTTGGCACATCTTTGCACGCTTCCAGCAAGCGCGATGACTGGCTTATGATGCCTCTTAGCTAGCTTTGCCACGCCTGTTGGGGTCTTGCCCATGGTGCTTTGAAAGTCCATGCGGCCCTCACCGGTGATGACAAGATCAGCCTTTTTGATCTCATCTTCAAGTGCTATTGTCTGCGTAATGATATCGATACCAGGCTTGAGCTTTGCGCCCAAAAACGCCACAAAAGCAAAGCCAAGTCCGCCAGCTGCTCCAGCGCCCTTTTGCGTGTGAAATTTAGTACTATTTTTCTCTTTTACAAGGCTTGCAAAGTTCTTTAGTCCGTCATCAAGTTGCTTTACCATGCGGCCATTTGCGCCCTTTTGTGGGGCATAGACGTAGGCTGCGCCCTTTTGTCCGTAAAGTGGATTATCCACGTCACAGGCGATTAAAAATTCGCACTCTTTTAGCTCTTTTAGCACCTCATCGTCTGAAAAGTCGCAAATTTGAGCCAAATCCTCGCCTTTGCCCTCAAGCAAAGCGCCATTTTTGTCATAAAATTTAAATCCAAGAGCACTTAGCATACCTGTGCCAGCGTCATTTGTCGCACTTCCGCCGATGCCTATGATAAATTTCCTAGCACCCTTGCTAATGGCATCTTTTATCATCTGGCCAAAGCCAAATGTACTAGTTTTCATAGGATTTCTCTCATCAGGATTTATGAGAGTAAGGCCAGAAGCGCTTGACATCTCAAGTATAGCAAGGTCGTCTTTTAGGGCATATCTAGCTAAAATTTCAGTGCCAAGCGGGTTTTTTACAATGGTATCTATAAATTTAGCATCAAGCGCGTCAGCCATAGCCTCCACGCTGCCCTCGCCGCCGTCAGCCACTGGCTTTACGACGACGTCGCAAAAATCCTCAAGCGCCTCTTTTATAGCAAGGCCCGCCTCAAGCGAGCTTAGCGAGCCTTTTAATGAATCAATCGCAACCAAAATTCTCATAAAAGCACCAAAGATAAAATATAAACGCTGATCATTCCAACAACGCCCATGATAAATGTCATCGCTGTTTGTGTGCGGTAACCTTGATCTGCGCTCATCTTACTAAAGTTTGTCACGACCCAGAAGTAGCTGTCGTTTGCGTGAGATACGCACATAGCACCTGATGCTATCGCCATGACGCAAAGTGCGGCTGAAATTTCGCTCGTAAAGCCAAGTGTGTGCATTAGTGAGTTGTCAGCACTAAATGCGCCCATGATAGAGGCTGTCGTGATGATAGCCACGGTCGAGCTTCCTTGAGCGGTTTTTAGCACGGCTGAGATGATGAATGGGAAGAAAATTCCTATCGCTTTTATAGTTGAGGCATTTTCTTTTATGAAATTTACAAAGCCAGCCTCAGTGATGACGTTGCCCAAAACGCCGCCAGCTGCGGTGATAAAGAGTATAGGACCTGCGATCTTTAATGATTCGTTTGTTATATGGTCAAATTCTCTCATCTTTTTAGTTTCAGCTAGTAAAAATACGCAAAAGATCACGCCGATAGCAAGCGCAATGATAGGGTTACCTAAGAATAAAAATATCTTTGGCAAGAGCGCAGCTTTATCAAGCATGCCTTGTTTTGCTAAAACATCAACCACAGAGCCAACCGCCATGAAAATGATAGGCATGATGATAGGAGCAAGGCTCAAAAATCCGCTTGGCAATTTGCCAAATTTATTTAAAAGCTCCTCGTAGCTAGCCGTTATCGTAGCGTCAGCCTCTTTGTCGCTGATAGTTACGCTTTTAGCGATGCTTTTTGAAAAGAAATAAACAGCTACCAAAACAGGCACCGAAACTACTGTACCCATGATGATGACAAGAAGTAAATTCCCTCCAAGGCCAAGCGTGCCAGCAGCAGCTATCGGGCCAGGAGTTGGTGGGATGAAGACGTGAGAAGCGTATAGACCGCCGCTAAGTGCTACTGACATCGCAACTGGGCTTGCTGAAATTTTCTTATAAAGTGCCTCGCGGATAGAGTTTAAAACGACAAAACCGCTATCGCAAAATACCGGTATGCCTACAACCCAGCCCATTATAAGCATGGCAAGCTCAGGGCGTCTTTGTCCGACTAGCTTTACAACCATGTCAGCTAGCTTTAGCGCAGCTCCCGTTTTTTCAAGCACTGTACCGATGATCGTTCCAAAGATGATGACGATGCCGATGCTCTTAAATGTGCCACTAAAACCAACGCCTATCATCGCTGGGATCTTGGATAGATCGATACCTGCGACTATTGCTAGCACCAAAGATATACTCATAAGTGCCAAAAATGGATGCACCTTGAACTTTGAGATCATAAGGATCATAAGGATGATTGCTATAGCAAAACAGACAATCAAAGCTATACCGCTCATGAAAACTCCTTTATTGTGAGATTTTGCTAGTGATTTTAGCAAAATTTGCTTATATTTTTTCTAATATTTTTAAGTTTTTCTATTAGTTAAATTTTTTTCATTATTTTTCTGAAATTTACATCATCTGCCCAAATTTAGCCACTTTATAAGATTAAATTTTTAAGGCTATTTTAAAATAACAAAGCCAAGACCAACCTTATCTGTGTGCCTATCATAATCAATCAAGCTTTCGCCATATCCTGTAAAATACTGCAAATAGCCATAAACGCCGTTTGAAAATATCGGAAACATATATGAAATTTCAGCTGCACCTTTATTTGTTTTATCAAAATGTAAGTTATTTCTTAGCATTAGGCTAAAAATTTGATCATTTAGCTTGTAGCTAAGCCTTAGATCTCCGTGTCCGATGTAGTTTAAAATTTCTTTGTTGTCGTTCTTTTCGCCGATCACGCTCCAAACTCTTGGTGAGATGGTTAAATTTCCATAGACTAAATCGCCTTGCACGTAGGCTCTGTTCCAGCTTCTTGATTTGCTGCCATCTCGTCCGTTTGACTCATGCAAAAGGCCAAATTTTAGATTTTGGATGCCGATTTTCTCTAGATATTTTGGAGAGGCGAAATTTAAGAAAATTTCAGGCTGATAGTTTGTCTCACGAAACGGCGATGACTTTTTAGTGATCTGCCACCACGAAGTCTGCGTGTAGGCTGCCACTAGGCTCTCTCTAAGACCAAAAACGTCGTAAAATAGCGGCTTTGCAAGGCTTATTTGAAACTTGGTCTCAACGCTCTTTCGCCCATCATCTGGCACAGTTTTAGCATAAGTTACTGGCAAAAGGTAGTTAAATTTATAAAGCTCGATGCCAAGTGCATTTTGTAAATTTTTATCGCTTTTATCTCTTAAAAGATCAGCCTGCTTTAGCTTCGCATCATTTGGTGCTGGCTCGCTTGCTTGCGCATTTTGCACCGCTTCTTGCTCGCCTAAAGAGCTTTTGGCTAGCTCTTTATAAATTTGCATTGCACCCTTTATATCGCCACTTTGCTCAAGCTCCTGCGCCCTTTTAAAGTCATCCGTCTTACTTGCCATCAAAAATGTAAGGCTAAGGCTTAAAAGCAATGTAAATTTACTCATTTTTCATCTTTTCATTTGCTATTTTGTACTCATCTGGGAAATTTACGTTAAAAAACTGCTCTTTGTCCTCAAAATTTACTATCTTGCACTTGCAGTTTTTTCGTAAAAGTCCGATTTTGTGCTCATTTTTTTGGTAAAGCTCATGTGCAAGTGGGGCTAAGCTTGGACTAAAAAAGCCACAAAGTGAGTGGATATGCTCATCATCACCAGCCACGACCATCTCAAATTCATCCTTAAATTTAGCCAGCTCGCCAAGACTTTTTGGGTCAAAAAATGGCATATCGGCTGGGATGATAAAGACGCTATGATCAAAGCTTTTTAGCACGCAGTAGAGCGCTAACATCGGCGAATAATCCTCACTGTTCTCATCTTTTATGAGCTTTAGTGGCGGGTTAAATTTCTCAAATTTAGAGCTTACAAAAACATCATCAAAGACTTTGCTAAATTTAGCAACCTGATAATGCGTGAGCGTTTCAAATCCCCCAAATGGCAACAAGGTCTTATCCTGACCCATGCGCGAGCTCTTGCCACCTGCTAAAATGACGCAAGTTTGCATCTTTTATCCTTTTAAATTTCAAAAAATTACAAAAGTATAACCAAATTTTCTAACTCATCTTGTTTTAAATTTATTATCACTTGATAAAAGCTTTGCCCTTAAATTTGCAAAAAAGAGCGCTTTTGCCAAAACAAGGGCTACTTTTTAGCAGATAAAATTAATTTTTTTACCACGCTAATCATAAAGCTAAGAATAATATAATGGCTTACTTTTAAAGGAGATCACATGAGTGAAAGAAATTTACAAATTTTAGGTTGGATAGGCACGTGCTTATCGGTTGTTATGTATTTTTCATACATCCCACAGATAATGGGCAACCTTGATGGCAACAAAACGCCTTATATTCAGCCACTAGCGGCTGCGCTAAACTGCACGATCTGGACAAGTTACGGCCTACTAAAATCTAAAAGAGACTATCCGCTAGCTGCTGCAAACCTACCAGGCATAATCTTTGGACTTTTGGCAACTATAACAGCGTTTTAATGCGCTAAAAAAGCCGGTAAATTTACAAAAATAGCTGGATTTGCCGGTTAAATTTATTTTATACAAACTCTTCAAATTTCTGTGATATTTCAAAAAGTATTAAAAAATAAAATCAATTTTACTTGCAAAAATAATGAAGCATTTTTAGAAGAAACGCTTTTAAATTTCTTTGATTATGTAAAAGAGCCTAGAGCAGCAAGATTTTAAGATAGATTTGGATGTTGTGACGAAATTTTCAGAAAGAATTTCACCAAATTTTGTCACAAATATAAGGCAAAGTATAGTGAGATGGGTTTAATGGCTTTGCTCCCCTTGCGGTCGCAACTGCAAGCAGAAGCAACGTAAAAATTTAGCAAAGATAAGACATTTTAGTCTATCGAGCTAAATTTTTACTAGCTCCGTTAAAAACGCTCGCGAGACGAGCCGTTAAATTCTAAAGATCGCGCGGATCGGTAATTTTACCAGCTACCGCTGAAGCCGCCACAACAGCCGAGTTAGCCAGATAAATTTCACTAGTCCTATCGCCCATACGGCCGACAAAATTTCTATTTGTAGTCGATATGCAGCGCTCATTTGCACCTAAAATACCCATATATCCGCCAAGACAAGCACCACATGTTGGGTTGCTCACAACTGCGCCAGCTTCTATAAAAATGTCGATAAGCCCCTCTTTTTCAGCAGCTCTTGCGATCTTTTGCGTCGCTGGAGTGATGATGAGCCTTGTTTTGCGAGCTACTTTTTTACCTTTTAGGATCTGCGCTGCGATGCGAAGGTCGCTTAGACGGCCATTTGTGCATGAGCCAATAAATGCCTGATCGATAGCTAGATCGTCACTAACTGCCTGCCTTACGCTCTTGCCGTTGCTTGGCAAAAATGGATATGCGATGACTGGATCAAGATTTGTAACATCTATCTCTAAAATTTTGTCGTATTTTGCGCCCTCGTCTGAGTAGAAAAATTTTGGTTTATCGCGTAAATTTTTATCTTTTAAAAACTCTTTTGTGATCTCATCAACCGCGATGATACCGCTCTTTGCGCCAGCTTCGATCGCCATGTTACACATTGAAAATCTATCATCCATGCTAAGAGTGTCTATCACCTCGCCACTAAACTCAAGCGCCTTGTAAAGTGCGCCATCAACGCCTATTTGGCGGATGATCTCAAGGATGAGGTCCTTGCCGTAGACGTGCTTATCAAGCTTGCCTTTAAAGACGACCTTGATACTCTCAGGCACTTTAAACCAGTTTTTGCCAGTGATCATCGCATAAGCTAGGTCGGTGCTGCCCATGCCAGTGCTAAACGCCCCAAGAGCGCCGTGCGTACAGGTGTGGCTGTCTGCGCCGATGATGACGTCGCCTGGTATGACTAGACCTTTTTCAGGCAAAAGCGCATGCTCGATGCCCATATCTTTTTCGTCAAAATAGTTTTTAAGGTCGTGTTTGTAGGCAAATTCGCGTGAAATTTTGGCTTGATTTGCGCTTAGGATGTCCTTTGTCGGGATGTAGTGGTCCATCACGATGGCAAAGCCATCTGGGTTAGCTAGCTTTTTAGCACCACTTCGCTCAAACTGCTTGATCGAAATAGGCGTAGTGATGTCGTTGCCTATGATCATATCGATCTTGCTCTCGATGATCTCTCCTGCGCTTACCTCTTTGCCAACGTGATCTGAAAATATTTTCTCGGTGATAGTTTGTTTCATAAATTTCCTTTAAATTATGAGGCGATTTTAACGAAATTTGTATAAAAAGATATTTAGTCAGCGCTTTAAATCACTATAAATTTGACAAAAAATTTATGCTAAAAATTTTGGCAGATAAGATTTACAAGATAGCATTTTCTTTTTTGTATATTTTAAAATTATAATTTAAGTAACTAAAATCAATTCAACGTAAAATTTAGCCTTAAATTTTATTCTAAAT
>NZ_POYR01000122.1:0-19089 GCF_002912425.1 Campylobacter concisus | reverse complement strand
AGCATGCACTTTGAACGTGCGAGGGGTTTGGGGGATTTAAAAAGGGGGATAAGGGGACGGCCTCGTAACTCGAGTCCCCTTGTCACCCTTTTGAATAAAAGAACTTAAAAATAAAGAAAGTCTGTATTTTTAAAAATAGAAATTTACTATCGCGCAAATTTTAAAATTCCATTCACTCGCAAGAATTGACTACTAAAATTTGGCTTCGCTTACAGCTTAGCTCAAATTTTAGAGCCGAAATTACTCGTTCATGAAATTTTAAAATTTACTTGACACTTATCTGTTTAATAAAGCAAACTTGCAAATTTTAAAACTTTACTCACTCGCCTTAGCAGACTACTAAATTTAGGATTCATAGCCACTCGTCACTAAATTTAGAGCCGTGATATGCTCGTTCATAAATTTTAAAATTTGCTAGAACCTTTTTTGTAAAAATTAAATTTTTAGTTCGTAGCGACAAATTTTAAAACTTTCATTCACCCCTAAGAATTGACTACTAAAATTTAACAAAACCCCATGCAGTGCGTCGCCACATGCGCCTCTCTACCTAGCTTCTATCTTTGGCATTTGCAGCATAAAATTTCTAGCTTCGCTTAAAAGTACCGGTTTAAGCGCATCTGCTAAGGTTTTTGGATCGTAAATCCTCTCATACGAAAGCATCATAACTCCATCTTTTTTAAGTAAAAAGTGGATTATTTCTATATTTTTGCTCTTAGTTTCATCTTTTATGAGGGCTAAAATTTGATCATTTTCTTCACTAAAAAGCACGTTTTTATCTTGCTTAAGAGCCCTTTTTAGCTCTTCTAGCTCACTTTTTGTCTTAACATCTTTGTCAAACTTTACTCTAAAAGAGGCAAAGTGCTCGTCCATATTTTCATTTTTTAAAAAGTAAAAACTCTCATTTTTAACCACTTGCTTTTTATAAAATGTGCTACCATCAAATCTAAAACTCTCAACTAAATTTAGCTCGCCTGCCAAAGAAAAGACGCCAAAAAATATCAAAATAAAAAGGCTAAATTTACGCATAAAATTTCACTCCAAATTTCTAAAAATAGCCGCCATTTTGCCCAAATTTTGCTTAGCTTAATCAAAAAATAACAAAGCTTTTTATACAATCAGGCATTTTTATTTTAAGGATCTTTTTGCAGTTACATCAAGCAAGCGAGCTTAGCATCCTTGTCGTTTTGGCACTTATCGTCTTTGCTTCGCCTTATATTTCTAAAATTTTACGCATCCCAGTCGCACCTGCTGAGATACTACTTGGAGCGGTTGCCGGCTACATCGGAGTCGTTGGCGACAACGAGATGTTTAAGCTCATCAGCGAAGTTGGCTTTTTCTTTTTGATGTTTCTAGCTGGCATGGAGATCGATCTTAGGATGCTCATAAACATCGACCGTAAAATTTTGCGCCTTGGGCTCATCTACCTTGCGCTCATCTACGCTCTAGCCACGGCCCTGACGCTAGGACTTGAGCTTAGCCTGCTTTACATCATCATCATCCCGATAATGGCCGTTGGTATGGTATTTACGCTATTTAAGGAGTATGGCAAGCAGCAAGAGTGGCTAAATTTAAGCATGCTAATAGCAACTATTGGCGAGCTTTTAAGCATCACGCTTCTAACATTTACCGCTGCTTACTTGCAGTTTGGAGCGAGCATAAATTTATGGCTAACGATAGGCTATTTGATCCTGTTTTTGGCTATCAGCGTGCTTAGTTTTAAAATTTTGGATGTGCTTTTTTGGTGGTATCCGGGGCTTAAAGTGGTGCTTATGCCACACTACGACAAGGACGAGAAGGACATCAGGCTTTGCATCGCGGTATTTTTCACGATGATAGCCTTGATGCTCTACCTAAATTTAGAGGTCGCCTTTGGTGCGTTTATCGCAGGTATGTTTATCACGACATTTTTTGATCACAAAAAGGACTTGCCACACAAGCTTTC
Organism: Campylobacter concisus; assembly: GCF_002912425.1. GTDB lineage: Bacteria > Campylobacterota > Campylobacteria > Campylobacterales > Campylobacteraceae > Campylobacter_A > Campylobacter_A concisus_AH. The sequence goes on along the minus strand of NZ_POYR01000122.1, from coordinate 17,147 downwards.
AAGCTTTGGATTTGGCTTTTTAGTGCCGATATTTTTCATCCACATAGGCTCGACTTTCAAGCTTTCAAGCCTAGGGTCTAGCGAAGTGATAAAGGATGCTATTTTTATATTTTTAGCGATGCTTGGCACCAGAGTTGTATCTAGTTTGCTCTTTTTGGGCAAGCTTGGCTTTAGAGGGATATTTTTATTTTCAGTTTCGCAGTCTATGCCGCTCACTCTTTTGATCGCAGTTGCTACTATCGCACACAAATCAGGCGAGATAAGTGACTATTCTTACTCATCTTTCATCCTAGCGAGCCTCGCACAAGCTATAATAGGAGCTATAATCATCAAAATTTTAATGCAATCAAAAAGCAAGGAGTAAAAATGTCATCAAATACAGCCACACTAATCGACAACCGAACTGGCAAGAGCTATGAATTTCCTATCCTAAAAGGCACGATGGGGCCAGATGTCATCGACATATCGACCTTTTTTAGCGATACTGGGATGTTTACTTTTGACAGAGGCTACACCTCAACTGCGATGTGCCGCTCAGCCATAACATACATCGACGGCCTAAAGGGCGAGCTCATGTATAGAGGCTACGACATCGCCTATCTGGCTGAAAATAAGACATTTTTAGACGTTGCCTACCTACTTTTAAACAAAGAGCTACCAACGAGCGAGCAATATGCAAGCTTTAAAGATGAGCTTAAAAAAAGGAGCTTCATACATGAGGGCATGATGAAGCTTTTTGATGCATTTCCAGACAAAGCGCACCCTATGGCGATATTGCAAGCAGCAGTCTCAGCGCTAAGTGCCTTTTACTCAGACCACCTAAATATGGACAAGCCTGAAGAGTATCACGAGATGGCTATGCGTATCATCGCCAAGATCCCAACGATCGCAGCCTTTAGCTACCGCTACTCACGCGGCCTTCCTATCATATATCCAAATTTAGATCGTGGCTTTACTGAAAATTTCCTCTACATGATGAGGGGTTATCCATACGAGCACGTCGATCTTAAGCCTATCGAGATCAAGGCACTTGACACGGTCTTTATGCTCCACGCTGACCACGAGCAAAATGCTTCAACTACGACTGTTAGGACTGTTGGTTCTACGCACGCACACCCATACGCATGTATAAGTGCAGGCATCGGCGCACTTTGGGGCTGGGCTCATGGCGGCGCAAACGAGGGTGTTATCCGCCAGCTTGAAGAGATCGGCTCGGTCGCAAACGTCGATAAATACATCGCTAGAGCAAAGGATAAGAACGATCCATTTAGACTAATGGGCTTTGGTCACAGGGTCTATAAAAACTTCGACCCGCGCGCAAAGGTGCTTAAAAAGATGAGAGATCAGCTGATGGACGAGATCGGCATTAGCTCAGAGCTCATAAAGATCGCCAACCGCATCGAAGAGATCGCGCTAAATGACGACTACTTTGTAAGTAGAAATTTATATCCAAACGTCGACTTTCACTCAGGGCTCATTTTAAAGGCGCTTGGCATACCAAATAATATGTTTGCCGTCATCTTCGTCATCGGTAGGACGCCAGGCTGGATCAGCCAGTGGATCGAGCTAAAAGAGCAAGACACGATAAAGATCGTCCGTCCAAGACAGCTTTACGTCGGAGAGACAAACAGAACACCAAAATGAGCGAGCTTTTAAATTTAGCCATCAAGGCAGCCATCAGCGCTGGGGGTGAGATAATGAAATTTTACTCATCTAATAACCAGGCACTTAAAGTCTGCCTAAAAGATGACAGCTCGCCGCTAACTAGCGCTGATCTAGCGGCAAATGAGGTGATACTAAAAGAGCTAAGTAAAAGTGGGATAAAAATTTGCTCTGAAGAGAGCATCTTGCAAGAGAGTGATAAAGATGAGTTTTGGCTAGTTGATCCCCTTGATGGCACGAAAGAATTTTTAGCTAGAAATGGCGAATTTTGCGTTTGTATAGCGCTTATAAAAGAGGCTAGGTCGGCGCTTGGAGTCATTTTTATCCCAGTTAGCAAAGAGCTTTTTTACGCTGATAAAAACGGCGCTTTTAAAGAAATTTTAGGCGCAAATGATGAGGTCGTAGACAAACAAGATCTAAATGAAAAAGCTAAAAGTTTAAATAACTTCATCTTTTCAAGCAGAAGAGGCGAGACGAAGAGGGCTACGCTTATAAGAGATAGTTTAAATTTAGAGCAAAAATGCATCGGATCTGCCATTAAATTTTGCCGTTTGGCTGAGCTTGGTGGGATATATGTGAGATTTAGCCCTAGCTATCTTTGGGACAACGCTGCAGGCGAGGCGGTAGTGAAATTTAGTGGCGGCAAGGTCTTAAACGCTAGTGACAGACGCGAGCCAAGCTACAAGCTAGCGGATCTAAAAAGCCCATTTTACGTAGCTTTTGGTAAAAATACTTTGAGCTTAGAAGATGAAGTTTTTAAGCTGATAAAGCAGGGTAGATAAGGCTACTTGCACCTTATCTCACCACTCATCTTTAAAAATGCGCTTTCGTTTTGCTCTAAAAATTTATTTGCTGCTTTTAGATCTTGAAATTTATCTTTTAGTCTGATCACTAAAGTGCCACATTTTAGCTCTCTAGCTCGCTCTAAACTGGCATCAAAGCTTTGCGTTAGATCATTTACGCTTTTTATCAAAAGATCGTTTTTGCCTAGCTCTTTTACGCTAAATTTGGCGTGCCTCTCAGCTCTTACTACGCCAAGATAGTTTGCGACTTTAGCGTTACTTATGTAGATAAAAACTCCCTCACGCAAGTTACTGCTAAATGCCACTGCATCATCTTGCTCAAGTATCTTTGCAAGCTCTTCGCCACCGTAGTTCAGGCTGCTTTTAAGATTTAAATTTTTCACACTTGGCTTGCTAGCACAACCTGCCAGAAATATACAAAATATAAGAGCAAGAATTTTTTTCATTTTAAATTTCCTCAAGTAAATAGAGCATGCTAGCTATCTTTGCTGTGCCTACGATGTAGCCCTTTAAGTGAGTGACTAGTTTGTCATTTTTAAGTTCTTTGCCATTTTTATCAGATATTTTTATTCTGTTTTCTTTTATAAATTTTAAACTCTTAGCAGCTATTTCTTCTAAAGTATTTTTACCATCAAGTAGCAAAAATATATAGTAATCAAGCGTACTAAGCTGCTCTGAGAAACCAAATTTGTTTGCAAAGATAATGTCGGCGTTATCTTTGTGGTTTAAAAAGTACTTTATATAGCCAGTTAAATTTGCCTTTAGCCTTGAGTGATTTGGAGCATACTCTATATCTTTTAGCTCATCTTTTACGATCATTGCGCTTGCTGAGTTAGTTAAAAGTCTTACAAAAGCGCTATAAACCATGAGCTTATCTTCTGGCAAAATCTCTAAAATTTGAGAGAGATTTATGCTTGCTGGATACATCTTATAAAATACTTCGCAAAGCCAAGATATATCTTGAGGCATAAGAGCAAATTTATCGTGCCAGCCATCATCTTTTTTTACAAAGTCGGCCACGACGTGAATTTTATTTATATCGCTTGGACCTATTTGTTTATTAGCCACGCTCTCATAAGCCTTAGAATGCACGATGAGACTTTGCCTAAAGACCTTATTGCTAAGTATATCCATAAACTGCTCTAGATCGATCCTGTCTTTAAATTTGTTATCTTTGTAATTATCTACATGCTCTATGCCAAGATCTGGCACAAAAAGGTCTTCAAGTCCGTATTCGCAAAGATAGGCAAGATCGTTTTTAGCTAGCATGGCGTTAAAGTCTTTAAAGTAAAATGGATCGTTTATCTCTTCTAAAAACTCATGTGCTATATAAAAATCATCTTTTTCAAACACTATGTCTATCCAATAAAGTAGCAACTTTGCAGGTATTTTATTTTCATAATTTTCGCCAAGCTTTGTTAGCAAGACCTCTTTATAGACTAAAAGTGCCTCTTTGGCAGCCTTTAGCCTCTCTTCAGTGCTATCTTTGTCCTTTGCAGCAAGCAGCATAAGATCACGTAATATATCCTTTATCTTCCAGCCAGGATAGACATTGTAAGAGATAAACGCCACGCCGTTTTGACTTAAATTTTCTCTTACGACCTTTAAAATAGCATCTTTCACAAAGTCAGGCACCCAGCTAAAGACGCCGTGAGCGATGATGTAGTCAAATTTCTCATCACTTTTAAATTCACAGATATCGCCGTGAATTAGCTCTAAATTTTGTAGTCCTATCTCTTTTACGATCTCTTTACCACGCCTTATTTGTTCGCCGCTAAGGTCGATGCCAACTACTCTTGCATCCTTGTTATTTACGGCAAATGGGATCAAATTTCCACCAAAACTGCAACCTATCTCCAAAACTTTTGCGTTTTTGCAAGGTGGCGGGTTGATGCCAAGAAGTGTGGCGCAAGCCTCTAGTTTATAGGGTGATGACTGCGCAAATGCCGCTGATTTATATGTTAGCTCGTCATAAGACTTTTCGATCTTGCTATTTTTGTCCATCTTCTATCCTTAGTAGTCTTCGTTTTTGATCTTCTCCAACATATTTTTAGCGTCGTTTTCAGGTTCATCAACTATATATGCGCGCCTTATATTGCCACCTTTTATGATAAGTGTTTGACGAAAGTAAAATTTATGCCCATTTGCAGCTGCAAATACAGGCAATTCAAGCGCGCGCTCTAGCATAAACTCGCTATCATTTAAAAACATCACGCCAGTTGCGGTCTCTTCTTCAAATTTCTTCTGAGCCGCGATATCTTGGGAGCCAATAGCTACTACCATAAAGCCAAGATCGTTAAATTCTTTAAGAAGTTTTTTGTAGTTTATCGCTTGCTTGGTGCAGCCCTTCATGCCAGCAGTCTTTTGTAGCTGTTCGCTTAAAAGCTCGAAGTCCTCACCTATCTTTGGATAGATAAAAACTACGCAGTCGTGGGTCCTTGCAAAGGCTGAAAAGTCAAATTCTTTACCGTCTAAAGTCCTTAAATAGATGCTTGTAGGCACTTTTATCATGTTTTGTCCTTTAAAAATTTTATCTATTATATATCTTTAAGCTTTTTTTGAATTTAAGAGATAGACGACAAAAAGAACGAAAAAGCTAATTATTAGCATCAAAAGAGCGTAAATGTGAGCTTTGGTATAGTCAAGCATCTCAACTGCTTCAAATATCGCGATACTAGCGACCTTGCTCTCGCCAGCCACGCTACCACCTATCATCAAAACCACGCCAAACTCGCCCATTGTATGAGCGAAGCTAACAACGATCGCGGTTAGTAAGTTTGATCTGATACTTGGCAAGATGACTCTAAAAATGGTGGTGAGCTTGCTTTTGCCAAGGCTGTAGCTCGCCTCAAAAAGGCTCTTTTTTAGACTATTTAGCCCAGCATAAATGGGCCCAAACATAAATGGCAGCGAGTAGATGCAGCTTGCCACAACAAGGCCAGTGAAGTTAAAAACTAGCCTCACGCCAAAGAGCTCTTCGATAAATTTACCAAAGGCCGAGTAAGGCGAGAGAAAAATGAGCAGATAAAAGCCAAGAACGCTTGGCGGCAGCACCAAAGGCAGCGAGATGATGGACTCTAAAAACGCCTTGCCAAAGAATTTCTTTTGCGACATAAAGTAAGCAAGCCCTACGCAGAAGAAAAATAGGATAAAGGTCGTGATAAAAGAGAGCTTTAGCGAGAGCCAAAATGGCTCGAAATCAATATTTGCTAGCTCGCTCATCATGCTTTTACCAAATTTACGCCAAAGGCTTTTGTGCTAACTATGGCCGTGTCACCAGCTCTTAGCCCACTAGCCTCTGCGCTACTTAGCACGACCTCGCAAATTTGGCGGTTTATTAGCACGCTTGCCACAAAAATGGCATCACACTTTTTGATCTCCAAAACCTTTGCGTTAAATGCAAATTTTTGCGATCCAGCACTTTTTAAAAATATCTCGCTCGCACTGCCAGACCTTGAAATTTTGCCATTTTCAAGGACAAAAACCTTGCTGCAAAGCTTGTAAATTTCAGCTATGTCGTGACTTACTAAGATAACGCTCATCTTAAACTCATCGTGAAGCGCTAGCAAATAGTCTTGCAGCTTCTCGCGCATGGCGTTATCTAGGGCGCTTAGCGGCTCATCAAGCAGTAAAATTTCTGGCTTTCTCATCACCGCACGTGAAAGTGCCACGCGCTGCTTTTGACCGCCTGAGAGTTCGCCTATCTTGGCGTTTTTTAGGCTCTTTAGCTCGCAAATTTCAAGCAGTTTGTTTGCTAAATTTTCATCATTATTTGCAAAGAGCAAATTTTTAAAGACATTCATATTTTCAAAAAGGGCGTAGTCTTGAAACAAAAAGCCGATATTTCGCTTTTGCGGGGCTAAATTTGTCTTTTCATCAAAAAATATCTTATCTCCAACCTTTATGACACCACTTTGTGGGGCTTCAAAGCCAGCGATGAGCCTTAAAATCGTCGTTTTACCTCCGCCACTTGCTCCATAAAGTGCGACAAACTCGCCACTTTCAAAGGCAAGCTCAGCCTCAAGCATAAATTTACCGCCACCGCCATTTAGCTCTTTTTTGCAAGAAATTTCTATCATTTTTAAGCGCTTATGTGGATACTTGTTGATTTTATATAGGCAAAAACCTGCTCGCCTACCGCTAAATTTAGCCCTTTTAGAGCGTGATCCGAGATGATCGCTTCAAAGAAAAACTGCTCACACTTTAGGCTAACTATGCTTAAAATTTCGCCGCGAGTTATGTCAGTAACCTCGCATTTTAGCTCATTTTCAAGCGAACTAGCCTCAAGTCTAAGCTTTGATAGGACGACATCTGAGCTTTTGAAATTTAATCTCACCTCATCATTTAGAGCAAATTTGCTAGCCTCATTTAAGGCTAGCATATATAAATTTGTCCCTAAATTTAGGCACTCAAGCTCAAAAAAGCTGACGCCATCTTTGGATGAAATTTGAACGATCTTTGCTCTTATCATTTAGCTGGGACGTTGTAGCCAAATTTCTTAAAAATTTCTCTTGCTTTTTCGCCCAAGATAAACTCATAAAATGCCTTTGCATCAGCGTTACCATCAGCATGTTTTAAAAGTACGATGCCTTGATCGATCGGAGTGTAGAGCTCTTGAGGAACGAAGATGTAGTTAGTGCCCTCTTTGTATTTTTCCATTTTTTTGTCAAACAATGCACTAGCAGCGATAAATCCAACATCTGAAGCACTTAGTGCCTGAGAAAGTGTCTCAGAAATTTTTTGAGCGTAGACGATGTTTTTCTCTACTTCGTCATAAAGTTTTGCATTCTTAAGAGCCTCGATACTAGCCTTGCCGTAAGGTGCGGTCTCTGGATTTGCTATTGAGATCGCTTTTAAGCCGCGAACCACTTCGATGCCTTTTTTAAAATCCACGTTTCTTATAGAAAATATCGCCAAAGCGCCTTGTGCATAAACTTTTGGAGCAGCCACTGCAAAGCCTGTGTCGTAGGCCTTTTGCGCAAAGCCCATATCAGCAGCCATGAAGATATCAGCTGGAGCTGAGTTTTGTATCTGCGTGACAAGACCACCGCTTGCACCAAGAGTTAGGTTGATCTTAGCGTCTGGGTGAAGCTTGTTAAACTCTTTTATGAGCTCTGGAAACGCATAAGTCGTGTTTGCTGCGGCATATACATTTACCTCTGCGCCAAGTGCGTTTATGGCAAGCAGAGCTGCCACACATAGAAATTTAAAAACCTTTTTCATTTATACTCCTATTATGATTTGAGATGATTTTACTATTGCTAAAAGCGTGTCACCAACGCCTATTTGCATATCCATCGCGCTATCTTTTGTGATGATGGCAGTTAAGGTCTGCTCGTCGCTTAGTTTTAGCGTGACCTCGGCATTTACAGCGCCTATCTTAGCCTCGATGACCTCACCTTTTAGCTGATTTTTAGTGCTTATTTTTATATCAAGATCTTTTGCGAGAATGACTGCTGGTGCTTTAAAGATGAAAACTACCTTTTGACCCACTTTTAGGCCTAAATTTTTCTCGCTCTCAACTGTTATGGTCGCTTCAAGCGTGTTGCCATTGCTTAGCTTTGCGGTGATCTCAGAATTTACAGCACCTCTATTTATACTGACGATCTCGCATGAGAGCTGATTTCTAGCGCTTAAATTCATACTCATCCTTTGTAAATTTATGATATCGACATCTTCAAAATCAACCTTTTGACAAATTTTTTGCAAAAAATCCTTTTGTGTCTCGAGGATAGCGTCGTAAATTTTTATCAGTTTTTTGGCGTATGGGCTAAGCTCTGAGCCGCTATTTTTCTTGTTGCCGTCGGCTCTTATGATGAGAGGCTTGCTGCTTTTGTTATTTATCGTATCTAAGCAGTCCCAAGCGTTTTTGTATGATATACCGACAACCTCAGCCGCTTTTGTGATGCTTTTTGTCTCTTTTATCGCCTTAAGTAGCGCTATATGCTTTGCTAAAACCTGCGTATCTTCGCCCAGAAATAGCTCTAAATTTATATCTGCTTTCAAATTTTTAACCTCTAAATATATAATAATAATTTGCAAAGTATATCTAATTATATTAATACAAAAGCTTAAAATTACAAATTTTCTTTAACTTTTTGTAAAGTTTCAAGAGGATAAAATCAAGCTGTATTTTGTAAATAAATTTTAAGGTTTTATGATGAAATTTTTGCTCGCTATCTTTTGTAGCCTGCTTTTAGCCTGTGCTAGCACTGATCTGAACGCAAACAGTGAAAAAGATGATTTTGATGTTGAGTTTGAAGCAAAAAAAGATGTGTTTGACCCGCTTAGTGGCTATAACAGAGTGATGACAAATGTAAATGACTTTATCTACATAAACATGCTAACTCCAGTGGCAAAAGGCTACGCTTATGTCGTGCCAGCCACAGCTAGAACGATGGTTGCAAATTTCTTTGACAACCTCCTTTTCCCAGTGCGTTTTGTAAATAACTTGCTTCAGTTTAAATTTCAAAACGCTGGCGAAGAGACTTTGCGCTTTTTGGCAAACACGATAATTGGCTTTGGAGGGCTAACGGACGGGGCAAAATACTATGATCTAAAGGCTCACAACGAGGACTTTGGACAAACCCTTGGTTACTGGGGGCTAGGAAGCGGTTTTCACATCGTTTGGCCTTTGCTTGGACCATCAAATTTAAGAGATACTGGCGGCTTGGTTGGAGACTATTTTGCTGATCCTATCAGCTACATTGATCCTATGCTTTTATCGGCTGGCATCAAGTCATATAGGGCGTTTAACAGCTTTTCACAAGATCCAACTGCTTATGAAAAACTAAGAAAAGACGCGATCGATCTATATCCATTTTTACGCGATGCTTACGAGCAAAGACGCGATAAACTTATCAAGGAGTAAGTATGAAAATTTTTAAAGCTTTTGCGGCGATTTTACTTTTAGCAACTAGCCTTTTTGCCCTCTCAAAAGAGCAGATAAAGCCTGAGATAGAGGCAAAGACAACAAAGGTGATTGAAATTTTAAAAAATACAAATTTAGATAACAATGCAAAGACAAAAGAGATTTTTGCTCTGCTTGATCCGCTATTTGACTACAAACAAATGGCAAAGATCAGCCTTGGCAAACGCTACAACAGCCTAAGTGTCGATGAGCAAGCTAAATTTGACGCTGCATTTGAGCAAAAGCTAAAAAGCTCATACATAGACAAACTCTTAGGCTACAAAGACCAACAGATCCACATCACTGGAGAGAGTGAGCCTCAAAAAAATAGATACTGGCTCACATCAGAGCTTCTAAATGACGGCAAAAACTATGAATTTGTCTATAAATTTTACGATGCAAAAGAGCGTGGCTGGCTCATTTACGACCTTGATATCGTTGGTGTGAGCATTATTCAAACTTATAGAAGTCAGTTTGGTGACGTGCTAAACAATGCTGATTTCAACACGCTTTTACAAAAACTAAACGAAGCGGTTTTGCCTGATCAAAACAAAACTAATCCTTAATGCGACAAATTTTTAAATTTATCATTGCCAAAAACAAGCTTGTTATCTCGCTTGTGCTAGTTCTAAGCGTAGTTTTTGGCTACCTTAGCACAAAACTTAGCATCGATGCTTCGGCTGAGACCTTACTGCTTGAGCATGACCCAGATCTAAAAGCCTATAGGCAGATCGCAAAGCGCTACGACTCGCCAGGGCTTTTGGTGGTCGCTTTCACCCCAAAAGATGATCTTTTTTCACCTAAAAATTTAGAGCTTATTAAAAATTTAAGTGACGAGCTAGCCAAAAACGATATGGTTAGCAGCGTTATCTCTATCTTAAACGTGCCACTTCTAAATAGCGTAAAAGGTGGCGTTACAGGCATCTTGGATCACACTCCAACACTAAGCGATAAAGATATAAATATCTCAAAAGCAAAGCTTGAGTTTGCAAAAAGTCCTATTTATAGCGGAAATTTGATAAGCAAAGATCTAAAAACCACGGCGATCGCGCTAAATTTAAAGCAAGATGAGAAATTTAATGAGCTTTTAAATGAGCGAAATTTACTTAGTCAAAAAGAGTCAAACGGCACTATCACACAGGCTGAAAAAGAGAAATTTAAAGCGCTTGTAACGGAGTTTAAAGCCTACCGAGATGAGCTTAGAAAGAGCGATCACAAAAACCTTGAAGCCATCAAGGCAACTATCGCTAAATTTAACGCAAATGACGAGCTCTTTTTGGGCGGCGCAAATATGATCGCTGATGATATGATAGGCTTTATAAAGAGCGATCTTTTGGTTTATGGACTAAGCGTTTTAGCACTTCTTAGCTTTAGCTTGTGGCTATTTTTCAGACAGGTTAGATGGATCATCTTACCGATGTTTATCTGCGCGGTAAGTGCCATTTTTACGACTGGAATTTTTGGTATGTTTGGCTGGGAAGTGACGGTCATTAGCTCAAACTACATAGCACTTCAGCTAATTATCACCATTTCAACAGTCATCCACCTAGTCGTTAGCTATAGAGAATTTTACGCAAGACATCCAAAATACAGCCAAAATCAGCTAATTTATCTGACACTTCGTGACAAATTTTCTCCATCTTTTTGGGCGATATTTACGACAGTCATTGGCTTTAGCTCACTAATGAGTGCCGATATAAAGCCAGTTATCATGCTTGGCATTATGATGAGTGCTGGCATTAGCGTTTCACTCGTGCTTGCATTTTTGCTATTTGGCTCGGTAAATGCAAATTTAAAGAAGCTTGCCCCTGTTAGGACATTTGAAAATAGCTTTAAATTTACAAAATACTGCGCAAATTTAGCCCTAAACTCAAGAAAGATCATCTACGCAGTTTGCGTGCTTGTTGTCTGCTTTGGCGTTTATGGCATCAGTAAGATAAAGGTCGAAAACAGCTTCATTGGCTACTTTAAAGAGAGCACGCAGATCCGCCAAGGCATGCAGGTCATCGACACAAAGCTTGGTGGCACGATTCCAGTTGATGTGATAGTGAAATTTAAAGAGAGCGAGCCAAAACAAGAAAAAAGTGATGAGAAAGATGACTTTGAAAGCGAGTTTGAAAACGACGCAAAGAGCGCAAAATACTGGTTTAACAGCTACCACACAAGAGTTGCAGAAAAAATCCACGACTATCTAAAAGAGCAAAATTTTGTAGGCAATGTAAGCTCTCTTGCAACGCTTATAAAGGCGATAAAAGAGCTAAATAACGGCGTTAGTGATGACTTTTTACTTGCTGCGATGTATGAGAAGCTACCACTTGAGTATAAAAAGATCTTGCTAAGTCCTTACGTGAGCGTCGAAAATGACGAGCTTAGATTTAGCCTAAGGATCGTTGATAGCGATCCAAAGCTTAGACGAAATTTATTTCTAAAAGAGCTTAGAGAAGGGCTTTTAGAACTAACTAAAAACGATAACGTAAGCATAGAAGTTGTCGGTATGATGGTGCTTTATAACAACATGCTTCAAAATTTACTTAGCTCGCAGGTTGATACATTTGGACTAACAGTTGCGATACTTTTTGTTATATTTTGCTTTGTTTTTAGAAGTATCAAGCTAGCAACCATCGCCATTGTTTCAAATTTGATCCCGCTTTGCACGCTATTTGGTGTGATGGGATTTTTTGGCATACCGCTTGACGTGATGAGCATTACGATTGCTGCCATTAGTATAGGCATAGGCGTTGATGATATCATCCACTACATCTACCGCTTCAAAGAGGAGTTGCTTACAAAGGACGTTTTTGAAAGCATTAAGGCTGCACACGCTAGCATCGGATACGCTATGTATTACACCTCATTTACCATTTTTCTTGGCTTTAGCGTCATGATAACTAGCAACTTTATACCGACTATTTATTTTGGCTTGTTAACTGATCTTGTTATGGTCTTTATGCTGCTTGGTGCGCTCATCATCTTGCCAAGTTTGATAGCAAGCTTTGTGAAAAAGCGCGAGGTATAAATTTATTTGATAATTTTGATGAATGAATAGACATCAGCCACGCCATCAATGTGCTTAGCGTACCAAATGGCGTGCTTTTCTTGTTCGATGCTATCTACCACACCGCTAAAAACAACGTCACAGCCAACGATGCTAACACGCACATTTGTGCCCTCAACGACGCTATCTTTAAAGAAATTTTGCTTTAAATTTGCAAGTATGCTTAGACTATCGCACGGATACTCGCTCTTTTTTACTCTAAGATAAGTGTAAATTTTTCGCACGCCGTCTGTACTTTTGGCAAGCTCAACTAGCTTACCTTCAAGCTCTTTGCTATCAACAAGCCCTATGAGATAGGCGTCGCCGTAAAAAACCTCTATCTCGATGTCGATGTTGCTAAGTCCTTTTGAAAACAAAATTTTGCTTTGTAGCTTGCTTTGGATAAATTTATCACGAGAGATCGAGTAGATGCCGCGTTTATCGCGAGAAATGGAGTATGCGTCATATACATTTAGCGGTGCTGTTGCTGGGGTGAGGACTGATGAGCAAGAGCAAAAAAATAAGACCAAAAATGCAAAAACGCTAAATTTAGAAATCATAAATCCTTTTGTAATTTTAAAAAGTTTATAGAAAATGGGCTAAAATTTATCTAAATCTGCTAAAATAACACGCACGGAGGATAAAGTAATCTGGTGATGCTCACGGGCTTCAAACCCGATGACTGGGCGGTTGACCGTCTGGTGGGGAGTTCGATTCTCTCATCCTCTCGCCACTTTTACTTCTTTAATTTCTACTTTTTAAATTATATGTTTTATGATTTTAGGCGCAGCTAGCTAGTAAATTTTAAAAATAATGGTTGCAAATTTAAACCATGGTCTTTAAAATTAAAAGTTTAAATTTTTATATCCAAAACGTGCGGTTCTTCGCTCTCTTCTTCGCTATCAAGCTCGTCTTCTAAATAATTCTCTTCATCTTTGGCTTTTGCGTTTTGCTCTTCATTCTCAAACTCGCTCGCCTCTTCTTCGCTCTTTTGACGCTCGTGCTCTTTTTCAGGATCAAGTTTATATGACTCCTCCATCGGACGCACCTCTTTGATCTCCTCGTTTTGCTGGGTGGCTAGCTCAGATGCCATTAGCGCTTGCATGTCAAAGCGTGCTTGCTGGTTTGCATGCACCTGCGAGACGACTGGGGCGTTTTGGTTGATGAAGTTGCTGTTTCCTAAAGGTGTTACCGCCATTTTTAGCCTTTATTTATGATGATCGTTTTGTAGTTTGTGTAAGTGACATTTGCGCCATTTTCACGCCTTAAATTTTCACGTTTGGTGTAATCCACCTCGTATCTACCAGCCCCTTTTACGCTAAATTCCACGCAAAATTTAGCAGCCATTTCTAGCACGTCCTCAGGCACTTTGCTTTTGTTTGTTTTTATGATGACGTGAGCGCTTGGGACGTCTTTTAGATGAAGCCAGATGTCGTCTTTTTTAGCAAGATCAAGTAAATTTATATTGCCTTTTTCGTTTCTGCCAACTAAGATTTTAAACTCTCTAACGTAGAAAATTTCAGCATTTTCGCTCACATCTTTTATCTGGCGCTCTCTTTGTTTTGCCTTGTTTTTTGGGCTTAAAATTTCAAACTCGTAAGCGCTATTTGCCTCTTTTAAAAGTGACTTTAGACCTTCTAAAAACTCGATCTTTTCACTTAAATTTCTCTTTTCTATCTCCACACCAAGGGCTTTTGCCCGAAGTTTTTTTGATCTTGCATAAAATTCATTTGCGCTATTTTTTGGCGTATCGCTAAGAGTTAGTTTTATCTCGTTGCCATCAAAATCGTTAAGACAAATTTCTCTCTCATAGCCCTTAAAATTTGCCAAATTTGCAAGCAAAAGCGTGCCGTAGTTTGCAAACCCCTCGCTCTTTTTCATAAGCTCATCTTTATCTTCAAGCGAGTTTAAAATTTCCCTCATACTATCTATCTTTTTTTGCACGCTAGCAAGCTTTGCCTCTTTTAGTCCAGCTATCCTTGCTTCATTTATCCTAGCTGCTTCGTTTCTAAAAAATGCCTCAAAGTCCGTTATAGGCTCGCACGGCTTTTCTTTTATAGCGATGGCTGGAAGTTCTTTTAAGACCTCGCCAGTTTCTATCTTGCGGTAGCTATTGTCGATATGCCTTAGCGCCTCGATGATGACGTTGTTTTCATCGGTTATCACGGCGTTTGTAAAGCGACCTGTAAATTCAAGATAGAGGATGAAATTTTCGCTTTTATATGAGCCGCTTTGTGTGCAGGTAAATTTTAAAATTCTATTGTCTTTTAGGCACTCGACGCTTTTTATGTGCGAGGCGTTAAAGCGCTTTTTTAGGACGTTGTCAAAGGGCGCTTGATAAATTTTCGCCTCTTTTAGCTCATCATCTTTATAGATCGCAGAGTTTGACTTATTTAGATCAAAGATGATCTTTTCACCGCTAAATTCGATAAGTATAGCCATGTCGCTTACGCGCTTTGCTTGGCTTATCTTTTTAAATTTTGATAGATAATCTGCTATTTGAACTAAATGTGCGTACTTCATGCGGGGATTATATCAGAAATGTTGCAAAAATGTTTTAACAAAAGGCCCTAGCTGGTTTGCTAGGACCAAAATCTCTAAAATTTGTTTTTAGCGACCTCTTTTACGATCTGATCAGCTATCTCATCGACCTCGTTTGTGGCCTTGTTTGTTTGATTTGCCACTTCAAGATTTTCTTTTGTTAGGTTGTCGATGTCGGCAACTAGCGTGTTTATCTGAGCGATCGCTATGGTTTGCTCATTTATCGCCGCACTCATGTCGTCGATGTTTTGCGTTAGGATATTTGCATTCGCCTCGATCTCACCAAGGCTCTTTTGAGTGCGCTCGGCTAAATTTCTAACCTCATCAGCCACCACCGCAAAGCCCCTGCCATGCTCGCCCGCACGTGCTGCTTCAATGGCAGCGTTAAGAGCTAGTAAATTTGTCTGATCGGCGATGTCGTGGATGATGGTGATGATATTTTTTATCTCCTCAGACTGCCTTTTGACATCGTCTGATCTTGCATTTACCTGCCTCATAGATGCACTCATTTGCTCAACCGCAGCCGCACCCTCAGAGAGCGAAGTCGCACTCTTGTTTGCCTTAGTGGTAAGCTCCTGCATGTAGCCTTTTAGCGCCTTTGCGCGGTCTTCTAGCAGTTTTGCGATCTCTTCGTTATTTTTTAACATCTGCGCGATCTTATCGCCAAGTGCGTCGATACCTTTTGCGATGACGCCCTCGTCGTTTATCCTGGCAGTAAAGTCGTTTTTAAAGTAAATTTCTAGCGCTTTTAAGATGTCATGCTCATTTGAAGCGATATTTGTCTTTAGTGCGTCACGTAGCTCGCCAAATGCCTCTTTTAGCTTAAGCAGAGCTTGGCTATTTGTCGTCGCTTCAAGCGTCGCTCTAAAGTCGCCACCTTTTATCTTGCTCACAAATTCTTGCGTTTTAGCTAGAAATTCGCGCTCGCTATTTAAATTCTCTTTTGTGCTTTCTATATTTTCATTGATGATACTAGCCATAACGCCTAGCTCGTCGCTGGTTTTTAGCTTGATAGGTTCGACGTTTGAAGTTTTGTTGTTTATAAATTTAAAGACCTCGATTAGCCCATTTTGTATCGTTAGAACTGGTCTTAAGAAGTATCTAACGACCACGATGATAGCGATGATGACTGAGATCAAAAATAGACTAAACATCAAAATTTGCTTGTTTGAAGCGCTTTTTATTTCAGCTACAAACTCATCAGCATCAGCCACGACACAGACGTTCCAGCCTGTTAGCTTTTGGTTTTGGCAGTAGATGACGTTTCTCATGCCTTTATAGAAAAACAGTGAGACCTTGTCGCCATCTATGCTCTTTTTCATATTTTCTTTGATAAGGTTTTTATAGGTTTCATCTTCTTTTGAGACCAAATTTATATCAGGATGAACTATCACTCTGCCAGCATCATCAGCGATTATGATGTTTGAAGTTTTAGTTGTTTTTATCTCTAAAAGCTCCTGGCTAAAGCCGTTTAAGAAGATATTTGCGCCAATTACCGCTACAAGCTGATGGTTGCCATCAAAGATAGGAGCGTAGGCGGTGATAGTTAAATTTTTAGATGAAACATCGACGTATGGCTCTGAAAATCCAGGCTTTCCGCTGCTGCTTGCACCCTGAAACCAAGCCCTCGTGCGACCATCAAAATTTGGTATCAAAAATGGCTCGTTATTTTTTGTAAGGTCGGTTTTTATGACGTTGCCATTGTCTGCGTATCCCACAAATAGCGCATCAAATGGCGAAATGATAAAAGCACCCTTTAGCGCCTCGGCTATATCGTCCCTGTTGGCGTAGAGCTTTTTATCTTCAAGCTCTTTTGCGAAGGTTTGTACCATGTGAAGTCTTAACTTTAAAAACTCATCGACAAAGTACATCGTCGATTTTAGTCCAGTTTTACGCAAATTGTTGTAAGACTGAATTTTTTCCGATTTGGAATTTGAGTAGTTTATGCTAAAAAATATGCCTATGCCTATTAGCATCCAAGCTGTCAGCAAAAAGGCTATCTTGTTAGACAAGCTAGAAAAGAGTTTTTTCATCTTAAATCCTTTTAAAATTTTCGGCGTATTTTATAATAAAAGTTAAATAATATCTCTTAATTTTTATTTTTAAGAAAAAATGGCAAAAAGTAGCTAAATAACGTTTGTTATGATAAATTTTGCTAAATTTTATTAATTTAATTATCCAAAGTAATAAACAAAGC
>NZ_POYR01000121.1:0-2099 GCF_002912425.1 Campylobacter concisus | reverse complement strand
CAAGTGGACTTAATATCTATTTTTTTAATATCAAATTTAGTGCTTTATTTAATGCTATATATAAGTAAGCGAGTTATGCTAAATTTCATATATAAATTTCTGAGATTTTTATCTGGATTGTATATTTTTATAGGTTATGCCATACTTGTTTATTTTGCTTGCTATATTGTCTATTATCACATCAATTGGATTGAAATAAGCAGAGGAATATTAGTGGCCATGATAGTTGTTCTTTTTATGAATATGATCTGGCCAGCCATTATATTGATAGATTGGCAAAATAACCCTAAGCACTTTTCTGGCTATTATCAACTATTTTTGGATATATTTTTGATAGTTACTGTTTTTTTGATGGGAGATAACGTTGGCTTTTAATAATATTGGTCTAATTTGTGGATCTATAGTAAGTTTTGTATTTTTGATTTTTTGGCTAAAAGAGTCTAAAAACAAGGGACGAAAGTTTATTTTTAGGTATTTTTTCGTTTTTCTTGGTGCTATAATGATCATCCTAACAAATTTTATAAAAATTCCTAAAATTGTAGCATATGGCCTAGGTGATAGAAATTTACTCTATATCGCATATGCTTGTTTATGTCTTCAGCTTATAGTTGATATTTGCTATGTTATTTGTGCTATTTTTCGTAAAGTTAAACAAGTTGATTTTTGAATATAAATAATATCTAATAAATTTGGTAATGGTGTTTTATAGGATATCTTAACGGGCAGTTTCGTATGAGTGGTTTTATTAGCAGAATAATTGACATTGGTTTTATGCCAAACGCTCCATGGCTGTATTGGCTGGTATTTGACACTGTAGGATTACTATTTTTAAAGATGCTGATAGAGGATGTCATTTCAAGTTTATATTATTTCAAATTTAATACAAGGGGCAATATCCAGTCTATTTTATATATCTTGCTTGACTTGGTGGTTATATTCTTGATCACTTTTTTGTTTTATAGGCTATATTTTAGCGCCACTAGAGTAGAGGGCATTTTATCTCTTATGGCGAATTTCTCACCTTTTCTTGTTGTTGTGGTTTGCTTTTATACTATTTTTGGGACAATTAGGCATTTGGTAAAACCACAAAACAATGCTATAGAAGCCAAACCAAAATTTTTTAGAATGCCTCGCTCAAAAAGACGCAGTGAAAATTAAAAAATAGTTCTAAAAATAGGAATGATCATGTGAGTAAACAAACAATAGCAGCCAACACCCCAAAAGGTGGAACATTAGGTAGTGATGGTATACTAAGGCACAATGGCAAAGAGTATGTAGCTCGCAATTTTGATCTAACAGGAAATAAAGTGATATATGAACAAGTAATAAATAAAAAAGGCACTGGAAATTTTAAAACCACCAACGATGAAGGTTATTTTATAACAGTTCGTAAGCCAAAGTTAGCTGCACCAGAAGCTCCAGAAAAGGATAATAAATTCTATGATATCTCAAAAACCCCAGGTATAGTAGCAGGTACCACTATAGGTGGAGGCATAGATCTTGGATTGCAATATATAAACAATGGCTATAGCTTTAAAAATCTTGACTACACCGAAATAATAATAAATGCACTAGGCGGTGCTTATGGCGGAGCTGCTAATAATTTATTATCAGTAGTAAGCAGAGGCGCTTTTGTTAACTCATCTACTGAGCTATACTCTCAGCTTAAAGATAGATCAAAAGATGTGGATAAAGATAGAATTCTTATAAAGGCTGGAGTTGGCGGACTTATAGGTTATGGAGCAAGTCACATAGGAAAAATAGGAGAAAAAATACCTGGCAACTATAAGGCATCTTTTGAAAATTTGACCAATATAATATTTGGTGTGGCGCAAGTACAATTTGATAATATCAACAATAAAAAGTAAATTTATGAAAAAGTTTTTTAAAGAATATTATACTTTACTTTTTTGGGGTATTATTTTTGGTCTTATTTTAAATGGCTTTTTGCGTGTATTAAAATACTTTTTTGGAGAAGTATACTACATAGATGCATTAGTTGCTGTTTTTATAATTATTAATACTATATATATAGTAAGAAATGGAATTAAAAAAAAGTGATTTTACATACAAAAATTTTCAAAACATAGATATTAGAC
>NZ_POYR01000120.1:0-37066 GCF_002912425.1 Campylobacter concisus | reverse complement strand
CTAAAAGATAGATAGGGCGAAAGCTCGCCCCGTTTTTAAAATGCAGGTATAACCTCGCCTTTGTAGCGAGTGATGATGAAATTTTTAGTATCAGGGCTAAGCACCGCATCAACTAAAGCTTTGATCTTAGGATTGTTCTCGTTGCCAGCTCTTGTGACGATGATGTTGGCGTAAGGGCTGTTGGCGTCTTCAAGTAAAAGTGCGTCTTTTGCCACGCTCATGCCAAGATCAAGGACGAAATTTGTGCTAATAGCAGCGATATCGACATCATCAAGCGTTCTTGGGATCTGAGCGCCTTCTAGCTCGACAAACTGCAAATTCTTAGGATTTTTAGTTATGTCATTTACAGTTGCAACTTTTACGTTTTTATCGATCTCTATAAGACCGGCTTTTTCTAAAATTCTAAGCGCTCTGTTGCCATTTGACGGATCGTAAGCGATCGCCACTTTTGAGCCATCTTTTAGATCTTTTATGTTTTTTATCTTTTTAGAGTAAAAGCCAAGTGGCTCGACATGGACATTTGCAACACTTACAAGATGCAAGCCTCTAGCCTTGTTTTGCTCCTCAAGATATGGCAAATGCTGAAAGAAATTTGCGTCTAAGCTACCATCTTCTGTGGCGACATTTGGGATAGAGTAGTCTGAAATTTCAGAGATGACAAGGTCATAGCCCTTATCTTTTAGCTTTGGTTTTACAAATTCTAAAATTTCAGCGTGTGGCACTGGTGAGACGCCAACAATGATAGTGTGGTCTTTGTCGGCTGCGTGAAGGCTTAGAGCAACTAAAGATGCGGTTAAAAGTTTGATAAATTTCATTGTTTTTCCTTTTTTGATTTGATTTGAAGCGACGCTAAAAAGGTAAAAGCTTTTACGTCGCTTTTTATAAATTTAATTAAAACGCTGGGATGATAGCGCCGTTATACTTTGTCTCGATAAATTTCTTAACTTCTGGTGAGTTGATCGCTTTATCAAGTGCTTTAGTTTTAGGGCTATTCTCGTTGCCAGCTTTAACAACTACGTAGTTTACGTATGGGCTATCTTTGCTCTCGATCACAAGCGCGTCTTTTGTTGGATTGAGATTTGCATTTAGCGCGTAGTTTGTGTTGATAACTGCGATAGTAACGTCATCAAGCGTTCTTGGCACTTGAGCAGTCTCGATCTCTTCAAATTTAAGTTTTTTAGGATTATCAACTATATCAAGTGGGGTTTTTAGTGGGTTGTTGTTTAGCTTGATAAGTCCGGTACTTGCTATGATATCAAGTGCGCGGCTCTCGTTTGTTGGGTCATTTGGTATAGAAACCACTGCGCCATCTTTTAGCTCTTTTATGTCTTTGATCTTTTTAGAATAAACTCCCATTGGTTCGAGGTGTACGCCAACTGTTTTTACAAGGTGAGTGCCTTTGTTTTTGTTAAATTCTTCAAGATATGGGATGTGCTGAAAGAAGTTTGCATCAAGGTCACCGTCCTCTGTCGCAAGGTTTGGTGTGGTGTAGTCGTTAAATTCTTTGATCTCAAGTGTGTAGCCATCTTTTGCCAAAATAGGCTTTACAACCTCTAAAATTTCAGCATGTGGGATAGGTGTAGCACCGACGATTATTGTTTTTGACTTGTCAGCAGCATTTGCGCTAACGCTAAGGCCTAGGGCAACTAAAGAGGTAAGAAGTAGTTTTTTCATTTATTATCCTTTTTTAAAATTTGCCAAGCACCAAAAAAGGATAAATTTAAGCTAGAAGGTTAAATTTCTTTTTAAGCGCTTAAGCTATTTCTAAGCACTTAAAAAGAAATTCTGTGCTTAGAGATTAGTCTCTCGACGACGCATTTTTTAGTAGGCGGCACATCTGGCACATATCTGATTTCATCTTTTGTCCTTTCAGCTAAAATTAATTTGGCAATTTTAAGGAAAAAAGCTTAAAATCAGATAAAAAATGTGGCCTTATTTTTTTGAAATTTTATAGAGATAGTTGCCTAAAACTTGAAAAATTTGAACCATAATGATAAGAATAACCACGGTGTAGAGCATGATATCTGGGCGAAATCTCTGATATCCGTAGTTTATAGCAACAGATCCTAGTCCGCCACCGCCAACTGCACCAGCCATCGCTGAAAAGCCGATATTTACGATAAGCGTTAGCGTAAATGCCGAGATGATGCCAGGAAGAGCCTCTACAAACATCACGCGAAAGATGATCTGAAATTTCGAGCTACCAAAGCTTTGAGCAGCTTCAATGATGCCTTTATCAACCTCTTTTAGAGCATTTTCAATGAGCCTTGCCACAAACGGAGCCGCTCCGATAGTTAGCGGAACGATCGCAGCTGTGGTGCCGATGCTTGTGCCTACGATCATTTTTGTGACCGGAAAGAGCACGATGATCAAAATGATAAACGGAAAGCTTCTAAGCACGTTTATAACGATATCAAGTATAAAATAAAGCTGCTTGTTTGGCTTTAGTCCGTCTTTATCTGAAAGGATGAGCAAAACCGCAGGTATGAGGCCTATGGCAAAGGCGAGCAGGGTAGAGACTATGCTCATATATAGCGTCTCGCCGATAGCTGGCAAAAGTATCCTAGAAAAAACATCTGGAAATTTAGAAAAGTCAATACCAAACATCAAGCAACCTCCCACAAAACGCCACTTTGCTTGATATAGTTAAGCACGTTTTCTTTATCTTTTTCATCTATGTTTATGACAAGCGAGCCAAGGACGTTGTCGTTTAGCTTTTCAAGCTTGCCCCAGACTATGTTAAAGTCGATATTTAGGCTTCTTGCCATGTGCGTGATCACGCTATTTTGAGCCACTTCTTTTGGGAAAAATAGCCTGATATTTGTGCCAGTGCTTGGCAAAATTTCAACTTCACCCAAAAACTCTTTCATCTTCTCATCTGGCTTTAAAAATAGCTCTTCGATGCTTCCAGAGCCTATGATCTTGCCGCCTTCAAGCAGTATCGCACGTTTTGCGATCGATTTTACCACCTCCATCTCGTGCGTGACGATGACGACGCTGATGTCTAGCTCTTTGTTTATCTTTTCAAGCAGCTCTAAAATTTGATTTGTCGTGTTTGGATCAAGAGCTGAAGTCGCCTCGTCGCTTAGTAAAATTTTTGGATTTAAAGCAAGCGCTCTGGCGATCGCCACACGCTGTTTCTGGCCGCCGCTTAGCTCGCTTGGATAGCTCTTTGCCTTGTTTTCAAGACCGACTAAATTTAAAAGCTCTCTCACTCTTTTCTCGGTTTCATCGCTTTTATAACCCCAAAATTTAAGCGGAGTAGCGACGTTTTCAAAGACATTTTTTCTAGCCATCAAGGCAAAATGCTGAAATATCATCCCAACATCTCGCCTTAAATGTCTTTGCTGCGTCTCGTCTAAATTTTTTATCTCTTTATCAAAGACTTTTAAGCTGCCACCTTGATAGCTCTCAAGCCCATTTATGCACCTTAAAAGCGTTGATTTACCAGCACCGCTGTGTCCCACGATAGCAAAAATTTCACCCTTTTTAACCTCTAAATTTATATCAAAAAGGATCTGCGTATCACCATAAAATTTGGTTAAATTTTCTATTTCTATCACTATTTTTCTCCAAGAGCTTCTAGCTCTTCGCATACTTTTTTAAATTTAGCCTCAGCGCTCTGCAAAGCCTCTTTGTTTGTCTCTATGACCTCTTTTGGTGCGTTTGCTACGAAATTTTGGTTATTTAGCATGCCTGAGAGTTTGGCTATCTCTTTTTCAAGCTTTGTCTTTTGAGACCTTAGCCTTGTGATGATGCCGCTCATATCAAGCCCTTCAAGTGGGACAAATGCCTCTAAATTTTCGCTCACATCTCTTATTGAATTTTCGATTTTCTCATCTATAAAGCCGATCTCTTCGCATTTTGCAAGCAGTTTGATGTACTCTTTTACCTCGTCAAGGTCTATTTTTTCATTAAATTTAACAAAGGCTTTTGCGATCTTTGAGTTGCCAAGATCGATAGTAGCTTTTGCACGGCGAATAGCGACGATCGCTTCGATAACTAGCTCAAATTTCTTCTCAACCTCTAAATTTCGCTCTTTTATCTCTGGATAGCTCATAACCATTATTGATTTTGCATTTTCAAGCTGTGTGCCGCTAAGCTCTTGAAATAGATACTCTGAAAGAAACGGCATAAAAGGATTTAGCAGTTTCATCGCCTCTTTAAATATACTTCCAAGCTCTTTTACGCTCGCTTTGTCAGCCTTGCTAAGCTCGATGCCCCAGTCGCAAAACTCATCCCAAAGGAATTTATAAAGTGTGTTTGCAGCGTCATTGAAGCGGTAGGCGTCAATGTTTTCGCGCACCTCTCTCACGCACTCGTTAAAGCGGCTATTCATATAAATTCCAAGCTTTGTTTCAAGCTTGATATCCTCTAAATTTGGAAATTTGCTC
Source organism: Campylobacter concisus (assembly GCF_002912425.1). GTDB lineage: Bacteria > Campylobacterota > Campylobacteria > Campylobacterales > Campylobacteraceae > Campylobacter_A > Campylobacter_A concisus_AH. The sequence continues at coordinate 32,672 of NZ_POYR01000120.1, read as the reverse complement.
TCATTTAGCATGAGGTATTTGCTCGCATTATAAAGCTTGTTGGTGAAATTTCTTACCTGCTTCATCTTAGCGTCACTTAGCTTGATGTCGCGTCCTTGAACGGCTAGCAGCGTTAGTGTAAAGCGCAAGATATCGGCGCTATACTCATTTATGCTATCAAGTGGGTCGATGACGTTGCCAAGGCTCTTACTCATCTTTCTGCCAAACTCATCTTTTACAAGCGCGTGCAGGTAGATGTCGTCAAACGGCAGCTTGCCAAGGGCGTTTTCACCCTGAAACATCATCCTAGCAACCCAGAAAAATAATATATCAAAGCCAGTGATGAGAAGGTTGTTTGGATAAAATTCAGCCAAATCGCCTTCAAACCATTTTTCATTTTTTAGCTCATTTTCATTGCCCCAGCCAAGCGTGCTAAATGGCCAAAGACCAGAGCTAAACCACGTATCTAGCACATCTGGGTCTTGGTGGAAATTTTTACTTTTACACTTTTTGCACTCGCATGGCTCTCCCTCGTCAGCCCACATATGACCGCAATCATCGCAGTAAAATACTGGAATTTGATGTCCCCACCAAAGCTGGCGTGAGATACACCAATCTCTTAGCTCTCTCATCCATGCGTTAAAGCTGTTTATCCAGTGTGGCGGGTAAAATTTGGCAAGACCCTCTGAGACTTTTTGTATCGCCTCGTCTGCAATCTCTTTTTTGACAAACCACTGCTTTGAGATATATGGCTCGACGACGTTTTTGCAGCGGTAGCAGTAGCCTACTTGATTTTCGTAGTCTTCTATCTTTTCAACATTGCCTAGTTTTTCAAGCTCGGCCACGACGATATCTCTAGCCTCAAGCCTCTCAAGACCTGCAAATTTATCGCACTTGTCGTTTAAAATACCCTTTTCATCAAATACAGTGATAAACTCAAGGTTATGCTTTTTGCCAACCTCGTAGTCGTTTTGATCGTGCGCAGGCGTGACCTTAACAAGGCCTGTTCCAAACTCCATATCGACGTGCTCATCCGCGATGATCTCGATCTCTCTATTTATGATAGGTAGCACCACTTTTTTGCCGATTAAATTTTTATAGCGCTCGTCGTTTGGATTTACCATTACGGCGGTGTCGCCGAAATATGTTTCAGGTCTAGTGGTCGCAACAACAACAAATTCGCTTGGCATATCTGAAAAGTAGTATCTTAAATGATAGAGCTTGCCTTTGTTTTCTTTATGTTCGACCTCGATGTCGGAGAGTGCGCCATCGTGCGTACACCAGTTTATCATGTAGTTTTTCTGGACAATTAATCCTTTGTCATATAAATTTACAAAGGCCTTTTTCACAGCTTTTCTTAAGCCCTCATCCATAGTAAATCTCTGGCGTGACCAAGCCGGAGTGATGCCTAGTTTTCGCATCTGATGGACGATCATACCGCCGCTTTTTTCCTTCCACTCCCACACTTTTTCTACAAATTTCTCGCGTCCAAGCTCTTCTTTTTTGATCCCTTGTGCCAAAAGCTGTTTTTCAACGACGTTTTGAGTGGCGATACCAGCGTGGTCAAGTCCTGGCTGCCAAAGTGTCTTGTAGCCGTCCATCCTCTTGTAGCGAGTCATGATATCTTGAAGTGTGAAGGTTAGGGCGTGTCCGATGTGAAGCGAGCCAGTCACGTTTGGAGGTGGCATCATAATGCAAAATTTACATCCATCTTTTTGGATATCTTTGTTTGCGTCTATCTCGAAATATCCGCGTTCTTCCCAAATTTTATAAAATTTGTCTTCTATCTCTTTTGCATTGTAAAAATCTGCCACTTTTATCTCCTCAGTTTCGTTTAAAAAATGCTTAATGTTATCTAAAATTTGTTTAAAAAAATCTTTGCAAAAGTGGGAAAATATGGGCTTGGGGCGGTTAAACGCCCCGAAGTTTAGATAGCTATTTGACGTTAAAGCTTCTTTGAGCTAGGTCGTAGTCGTTTTGTCTTTCGTTGTACATATTTTCAGTTGTGACTGCACCAAGTGAGCATTTACCACCAAGTCTTACTCTATAAGGTGTGTAGAGCACAGCGTCTTTTTCGTCGCTATTTAGCGTATAAAAGCTTAGCACGCGGTCATCTTTTACGCTTTTATACTCGACTTGCAAGCTGTTTTTTAAGCTCTTGCTAAAGTTGCTTAAATTTTCATTTATCGGCTCAAAGCAACTGCTTACGATCTCGTTTATCACGCCGTTTCTGACCATTGTTTTTGAGTTTATCACCACTTTTGAGTAGATGACATCATTTACTTTTAGACTATTTAGATCAACCTCTTTGCCTTTTTCATCGACAAAAACGCGGTAAATATCAAGCTCTTTTGGCTCGATCTTATGCCTAATATCAAGCGGCAAGTAAGCGTAGCTTAAGATAGTTGCGTAGAGCTTATTTGAGCCTAGTGGAGCGATGCTAAATTCGCCATTTTTTGTAGTAAATGACGTGCTTAAAAGACCATCGAATTCTTTACTTTCGCCGTTGTAGCTAAGCTTAAATTTGTTATTTTTCTCGCCGTTATCTTTGCCAAAGTATGCATTTAGCGCTCTTAGCGTAAATGCACGCTCTTGCGTTGAGCTTAGCTCATTTAAATTTACTATCAAGAAATTTGCAAGATCATCTGAGTAGTCGTTTTTCTCAAAGTATTTTGCGTGCAGATATAAGATAAAGGCGTTATCTCTTACTTTTGAGCTAAAATCAGATGCATTTTCTTCGATTGTTTTAGTATTTTTGATATCTTTTAGCGCGACCTTTGCCTCGTCATTTAGGCCGTTTAGCTTTAGAGCTGCTGCCATTAGGTATTTACTTAGTGCTGTTTTATTGTAGGCTTTGTCGTCGTAAATTTTATTTAAGATCGATCTGTCAGCCATATTTGCACGTGAGCTTACATAAAGAGCATAAAGTGCCTCAAGGTCGTTATTTGCGTATTTTAAGAGAGAGTTTAGCGCATTTTGTTTTACGCCTTTGCTTACCTCATATCCAGCCTCGCTAAGATCAAGTAAAACATCAGTTGCAAAGATGCTTGCAAATGCATTTGTCTCGCCTAGATCGCTCCAGTAGCCAAAGCTGCCGTCTGCTTTTTGCATCTTAACTAGCTCATCTATGCCACTAACGATAAATCTCTTTTGATCCCCTTTTTCAAGCTCATCTTTTGGTTTTAAATTTAAAAGCGCAAGCAGTCTTGAGCTCCTTTGCTCCGCGCATCCGTAAGGATACTCTACTAAATTCTTTGAAGCTGCCAAAAGCACGCTTGAGACCGAGCTTGAGGCATCAACGCTCACATCGTGATAGCCTTTTGGTAGTGAAATTTTACTCTCTTTGTCAAAGACACTGCTCTTTGCGTAGGTGCTGATCGTATAAGGACTAATGACGTCTAGTAAATTTTGAAGCGTTTTTGAGCTATTTTTGTCGCTTACTGTTATATTATATTCGCCAGCACCTGTTTCAAGGGCTGAAATTTTAAGCACAAACGCCTTGTTTTCAAGCGGCTTTAGGTTGGCTTTTTCTTGCGTTTTGATGTTTAAATTTTTACTTGTTACTATGTTTATAGTAAGGTTTTTGTCTGTATTTGTCGTATTTATAAGCCTTAAATTTGCGCTTAATTCATCGCCTTTTAAAAGATAAACTAAAGCACTTGGCTTAATAATCACATCATCTTTTACTTTTATCTCGCTATTTACGGCGTTCATTGCAGTTGCGTCATTTGCCACAGCATCTACTCTAACAGCGCCGTTAAAGCCATTTGGTGTTTTAAATTCGTATGAAATTTCGCCTTTGTCGTCTGCTTGAAGGCTCACTAAATTTGCATAAGTTTTTACATTTTTGCTATCAACTGGGCTTGCATGCTTTGCCATTTTCGCCGCCACAGCCATCGCCGCGGCATCACCGCCAAAGCTTAGCGTTTTGCCCTCGACCTTGTAGTTTGTGAGCATATTGTAAATGTCGTAGTCAAAGACGCCATCAGGTAAAATTTTGTCAAAAAACTTAAGCGGATCGGCTGGCTTTTGCGATGTGATATCAAGCACGCCGACATCTGTGATAAATAAATTCAGATAAGCTTTTGGCTTTGTTTTTAGTGAAATTTTGATATTTTCATCGCTCTTTGCACTTTTTGGCGCATCAAGAGTAAGCTCTATCTTTCTTGAAGATTTATCGCCGTTTGCATAGACCTTGCCGTAGGTTCTAAACGGAGCTAGCCCAGCGTCAGTCATGCGGTAGATATTTGCACTCACGTAAAGACCATTAAAGTCAAAGTCGAGCTTAAATTTAACGTTTGCTGAATTGTTTTTGATCTTGACGACCTTGTAGGCTTTGACACCTGCATCTTCAAGCGTGACAAGCGCGATGCCTTCTTTTATGGCTGAGCTTATGTCTGCGCTTAGCTCGTCGCCTTTTTTATAGACGCTTTTGTTTAGCTTGATCTGAGACTTGCTAAGCTCTTTTGTAGGGGCTAGGGTTGAGTAGTTGTAGCCGCTCACATCGATGTCTAGGCTCGTGCTCGCACCACTTACTAAATTTGTAGCTGTGATGACGTATGAGCCACTTTGCATAAATTTATAGCTAAACTCGCCACTATTTTTATAAAAGCTATCCACATCTTCAAGTGTTTGGATCCATTTTATATAGCCGTTTGCGTCCCTTTGATACTGCCATGAGACACGTTTTATATCAAATTTCAAATTTGACTTCACTGCCTTTTGGCTTGGCATATCAACGACGACTGTTCTTATCTTTACATCTTCATTTGGATCAGCAAATGCCGTGCTAGCAGCGATGCCAACCATATCTTTGTAAGGATAGAGCGTAAAGCTTTTTGCGTCACTTACGTTTTTGCCATCGTCATTTACGTTGAAATTTATGACGCCTTTTATTATTGATGGTGCGTTTTTGGTGTTAAAGCTAAGATCTATCATTTGGCTTGATTTGCCATCTTTTGAAAGAGTTAGATCATTTTCTATGCTTGGATAGGCAGCCGCTTTTAGGGTGTCGTTTTTAAATTTATACTCTTTAAATTCGCTATTTTTATACTCATCATCAAAGAAGCTAACCTGCATACTGCCAGCTAAGTCGCTAGCTGCTCCGCCAAAGAGATAGCTACTTGTTAAATTTACCTTTACTAGCTCGTTTGCAAAGAATTTATCAGTGTCTATGGCTATGTCATTTTTTATCTTGTTTGGCACGAAGCTCTCGACGTAAAATGGCACACTCGCTATCACTTTGCTAGCGTAGATTATCTGCATGTTAAATCTACCGCTTAGATCGCTTAAAATTTCTTTTTCAAAATTTATCATACCAACATCATTTGTATTTTGCGTGATCTGGGCGCTACTTTTGCCTTGCGGATCGATAAATTTAATCTTAACTGGCATATTTTTAAGCGGATTAAAGTCCCTATCTCTTAGATAAATTGCTCCTTTTAAGCTCTCGTTTGGTCTTATGATATTTGAGGCAAAATGCGTGTAAGCATCAATGCTCTCGCTTGGATTTTGACTGATGAGCTTTGCCTCATTTAGCGCTTCGCCATCTTTTATGATGAGAAAATTTTGCTCCTTGCCAAGTGAGACGACGATCGATGAGATCTCTTTGTAGATATCTTTTTTGTTAAATTTAAAGACGCCGACGTCATTTGTCGCGCCAACTGCGATCTCTTCGTTTCTTTTGCCATAAATTTTTACATTTGCGTTTGGTAGCATTGTGTTTTCGCCAAGGCGGTTTGCAAAGACGAAAATTTCATCCTTGCCAAGCTTTGCATTTATGGCGATATCGCTTAGATAGACGACCTTTGAGACGCTCTTATCTTTGCCGTAGTTTAAGTTTATCTTATAGACGCCGTCTCCTGCTCCTGCAAAGTCAAGCTTGATCTTGTTTAGTGAAATTTCGTTTAATGCACCCTCTAGCTTGTAGCTTTTGCTTGCTACTTTTGAGCTAAAATTGCTTAGATCTTCGCTATTGTCGTTGAAATTTAAAAAGTATCTAAAATTTTGATCGCTTAACTTTTCAACGCTTACATTTAGCTCAGGTAAATTTGCGCTTCTAATGCCGATCTCGCCCACGCTTGAGATGTAAGGCTCTTCGTTTGTGAAATTTGCAAATGGAGTGAAGTTGCTAGCGACCACCTCGTAGGTTTTAGCCTCTCTTACGACATTTCTATCATCTCCAAAGCCCGGTTTTATCGTGATCTCGTAGCTATTTTGTGGCTTAAACTCATCGCTTGTGATATCGATGTAATAATCATACCCATCAAGCTCAGAATTTGGCGCGCCAGCCTCATCATCATTTTTATATGCCACGTCGCTTATGTTAAAGCTTTTTACGCCTTTTATCTTGATAAATTTCTTTAGATTATTATCATCGCTTAGCCACTCTTTTAGATAAATTCTAAATGCCAAGATGCCGTTATCAAGGCTTGTTGGATAAATTTTGGCTATCTCAAAGCTTTTAGCTTCAGCGTTTAAATTTGCGCTCTCATCGCTTGCTTGCTCACTAAATTTCACCACGCCATCGCCTGCTAGCTTAGCGCCAAATTTACTCTCAAAATTTTCTCCAAACTCAAAAGTAGGCTCGCTTATATTTTTATCAAGATCAAGCTCAAAGCTGTTTTGAGAGAGCTGCAAGGCATTAAAGCTTGCACCTTTTACGGCTATTTTTTTTACAAGCTCGTCACTAACTTCGTCATTAAATTTAAGGACAAATTTGCTATCAGAGAGCTTTTCTATCTTCTCAAGCGTAAATTCTTTCGTCTCAAAGCTAGCGCTGCTGCCATTTTCTAGCTTACAGCTATACTCTACGCCTGCGTGCATATCTTTTGTAAAAAGCGTAAGGCTTTGAGCGTTAAATTTCACCGTGCCACTTAGCGCTGGCTCGCACGAGATAAGCTTTTTCTCACTTAGCGTGCCTATGAGATTTTTGCTAACATCATCTTCTAGTCCAAATTCCACGCTTAAAGGCGACTTTACCTCGACATTGCCATTTAGACTTAAAGCATATAAATTTACTGCTCCTAAAAGTGCTAGAAGTAGCGCTTTTTGCTGCATTTTATCTCCTTAGTTTTATTGTTATTTCACTTTGATTTGAGTTTTGATCAAGGCATTTTAAAGTGTGCTCGCCAAGAGTTAGATCTAGCCTTTTTTCACTTGCATTTTCTATCTTAGAAAAGTTCAAATCATCCACTTTTAGGTAAATTTCATCACCTAAAAACGCGTAGCATTTTAGCATAATTTGTGTTACATTTTCATCTGTCACGATCTCTTCGCCATCATACGGATAGGCAAAAACTGGCTTTTTGTCTTTGAAAATTTCAGCGCAAGGGCTATTTTTGACCTCATTCTTGTCTAAAAAGCCATTTTTTATCAAAAACTCAAGCTCCTCACCCCTTAAACTCTCGCATTTATCTTGCAGTTTAACTCCAACTATCCTATCATCAAGTGCCGTTTTTTTGCATGTTTCATAACTAAAAGCATCAAGGCAGGTTGGCACTTTTTCGATGCCCTCTGGCTCGCTCATAAACTCTAAATTTTGCCTTTGTGCCGTGATCTTAAACATATCAAAAACGATCTTTGAAACGTCATTTAGCCCAGTTAGCTTGTCAGTTTTTTCGGCGTTAAAGTTGCCTACCCAGACGGCTATCGTGTAGTCCTCATCAACTCCAATGGCGTAAAGATCGCGTGAGTTTGCACTTGTGCCTGTTTTAAAGGCGATCTTTGGCGTGTTTTGCGCGTATTGCCAAGCATTTTTTAGATATGACCTTGAGGCCTCGCTCATCATTTTGGCGGTTAGATATGCGCTTTGAGGCGAGATGAGGGTTATGTTTTTATCTTCATTTTTGTAGTTTTTGCCAGCAAACTCAAGCGGCATGAAAACCCCGCCATTTGCGTATATCGTATAAAGATGCGCAAGATCAATCAGGCTCATCTCAGCGCTGCCTAAAACTATCGAAGAGCCGTAAAATTCCTTGTTTTCATCAACTAAATTTACCTTTTCAAGTAACTCGTAAAGCGAGTTGTCTTTTAGCTTTAAGTCTAAATTTATAACTGGGATATTGAGGCTAAAATTTAGAGCGTCCTTTGCGCTTACAAGCCCCAAAAAGTCGTTACTAAAGTTCTTTGGCACATATTCATTTAGATAAATTTGCGTGTCTATCAGCTGTGAGCTTGGCGTGATAAGCCCGCTATCAAGCGCAAGCGAGTAGATAAAAGGCTTTAGCGTGCTGCCGGTGTTTCGCTTCATATTTAGGGCTGAGTTTTTGCCGTCTCGTGCGCGCTCATCGTGCGAGCCAATAAAAGCAACAACGCTCATTTTTTTATTGTCGATGACTACGGCTGCTGCGTTATTTGCATTTTTAGCCTTTAGCGAAAACATCGCGTCTTTTAAAATTTTAAGCATATCTTTTTGTAAATTTAGATCCAAACTAGCCTTTGAAATTTGATTTTTAAAAGCGACATTTGCGTAGTCGCTAGCATTTACGATGGCTCTTATCCTTACATTTTTAAATGGCTCAGCCTGAGCTCTTTTAAAGGCACTAAGGTCGATTAAATTTGCCTTATAAAGCATCTTTATGACCCTGTTTTTTAGGGCGTTTATGTTTGAGACGCGATCAAGCCTGTTTTTATTTGGATTTTTAGGGATCGTGCTTAAAAGTGCGGCCTGAGCGTAGCTAAGCTCGTTTAGCTCCTTGCCAAAGTAAAAGAAACTTGCCGCCTTTGCCCCCTCGATATTTCCGCCATAAGGGGCTAAATTTAGGTATAAATTTAAAATTTCATCCTTACTAAAGTGAAGTTCAAGCTGAAATGCTCTAAAAATTTCTCTTATCTTATTTTTATAGCTCCTATCACTTGGCTCCAGCATCCTGGCTACTTGCATCGTGATAGTGCTAGCCCCTATGCGGTTGTCGCTTCTTAGGTTGTGGAAAAATGCTCTAAAAATGGAGGCAAAATTTACGCCAAAATGGTAGTAAAAATATCTATCTTCAAAGAGCACGACACATTGTTTTAGCGAATTTGGAAAGCTTTGCTCGTGAAATCTCCAAATTCCGTCGCTACTAAGCTTCATATTTATGATCTCGCCATTTTTATCAAGCAAAATTTTGGCTTCGTCTTTTTTGAGTGCGTCTAAATTTAATGGGTAAATTTGATCAAGTATCAAAAAAATAGCAACCACTAAAGCCAAAGATAGGGCAAGGAATTTTAGAAATTTAAACTTTTTCATCAGCGTGATTATAGCTGTTAAAGTTTAAGTAGCTATAATTAGACCTTTTTAAAAAGAGGAAACAATGCCCTTATCTAGGTTAAACAAAGAACAATACACCGCCGCAACTGCGCCATTTGGACACAATCTCATCATCGCTTCAGCTGGCACTGGCAAGACTAGCACCATAGTCGCTCGCATCGCTCATCTTTTAAATTTAGGCGTAAAGCCAGAGAAAATTTTGCTTCTAACATTTACCAACAAAGCAGCCAGCGAGATGATAGAGCGTTTAAATAGGTATTTTGATAAACAAATCACTTCCAAAATCACCGCAGGCACCTTCCACTCGGTCTCATTTTCGCTTTTAAAAAGCCTTGATAAAGGCGTCACGCTAAAGCAGCCAAGCGAGCTAAAGACGCTTTTAAAAAGTCTTGTTGAGAGGCGTAAATTTTACCATTTAAGCGACGTCAAGCCTTATGGCGGAGCCTATCTATACGATCTTTACTCGCTATTTCAAAACAGCGAACAAGGCACAACTTTTGGCAAATGGATAAGTGCAAAGAGCGAAGAACAGGGCGTTTATGCTGAAATTTATGAAGATGTCTTAGAGGAGTTTGAGGCTGAGAAGGCTAAATTTTCTTACGCTGACTTTAACGACCTTCTTATAAAAATGCGCGACGAGCTAAAAAAGGGGGCAAATTTAGCTTATGATGAAATTTTGATCGACGAGTATCAAGATACAAACACGCTTCAAGGCAGCCTAATAGACGCATTTAAGACAAAGAGCCTCTTTTGCGTGGGCGATTTTGACCAGAGCATCTACGCATTTAATGGCGCAAATATCGAGATCATTGGCTCATTTAAAGATCGCTTCCCAAACGCAAATATCTACGCTTTAAATGTAAATTACCGCTCAAGCTCAAGCATCCTAGCCCTTGCAAATAAGGTCATAAATAACAATCCAAGGCTTTATGAAAAGCACCTCACAGTTAGCCGCGAGGGAAATTTTAAGCCTCCAAGGCTACTTGTCTATAACGAGCTTTTTGATCAGTATCAAAATATCGCCGATATCATCTCGTTTTCGCCATTTAATAGAGAAAATATCGCCATAATTTTTAGAAATAACTCATCAGCAGACGGTATCGAGGTCGCGCTAAAAGAGCGAGGTATCGGCTCAAAGCGAAAGGGCGGGGTGAGCTTTTTTGAGAGTCGCGAGATCAAGGCGCTCATCGACATAATGGGAATTTATGTCAATCCAAAAGATATAATGGCATTTATCCACATCTGCGAATACGCAAAGGGCGTTGGCAGCGCAGTTAGCAAGGAAATTTTTGATGCACTTCTTAAGCTTGGGCATGGAAATTTGATAAAAGGGATAGTTGAGCCAGATGAGAGCGTAAATATCTCGTCAAACAAAAGGCGAAACTACCAGCTAGGCCTTTTTGACGACCTTGATGAATTTGCCGAGGTTTCAAGGTTTTCTAAGCTTGGCTTTAGCGATAAATTTCTGGGTCACCCTGTGCTAAAACTACAAAAGCTAAGCGAGAGTGGGGCGCAATTTTTATATGAAATTTACAACTTTTTAAGAGGCATGAGAAATATCTCAAAGCCAGCCACGATGATAAATGAGATAAAAACTAGCAAAATTTACTCGTTAATCGTCGAAAACATCAGCACAAAAAGGGCAACTCTAAAAAATGGCAACGTCGATCTCGCGCTCAAAGAAGAGGTCAAAGAGCGCATAATGGCAAAGAGCGTGGTGCTAAGCGAGCTAGCTAAAAAATATCAAGATATCAGTAAATTTTACAACTTCTTAGCCCTTGGAAGCAACGAGATGAGCGAAGGACAGGGCGTTAGCTTGCTTAGCGTGCATGCAAGCAAGGGGCTTGAGTTTGACCAAGTTTTCATAGTAGATCTCGCGCAAAACCGCTTTCCAAATTTAAAGCTAATGAGCATGGGCGGCAGCCTAGAAGAGGAGAGACGGCTCTTTTACGTAGCAGTAACAAGAGCAAAAGACGAGCTATATCTTAGCTACGCAAAATACGACAAGATAAAGAAGGTGACCTACCAACCAAGCAGGTTTTTGATAGAGGCTGGCATGGCAAAAGAGGAAGCTTAAAGAGTATTTACTCTTGTGAAGTAGAATTTACCAATTTTTTACAAAGAGAAGCGATGAAAAAAACTAAAATTTTAATAATCCTGCTTATTATAGGCGTTGGCGGATACTTCGTCTATGATAAATTTTTTAGTATAAAAGATGAAAAGGTGGAGTTTATCACCAAAAAGGCAAAGAAGGGCTCATTTAGCAAGAAAGTCGATGCAACTGGAGAAATTTTCGCTACCGAGCTAATCGACGTGGGAGCTCAGGTGAGCGGTCAGATAAAAAAGCTATATGTTAAGCTTGGAGATCAGGTAAAAAAGGGTGATATGATCGCAAGTATCGATAGCTCGACCCAGCAAAATAGCATAGACAATAAAGAAGCACAGCTTGCCATCTACAAAGCCCAGCTAGAAAGTGCAAAAGTGGCTCTAAATATCGCTAAAACGCAGTTTGATAGAGAAAATGCACTCTTTTCTAAAAACGCCACCTCAAAGCAAGAATTTGAAAGCGCAAAAAACACATATAGTGCAAATAGCGCCAAGATAAAAGAGCTTGAAGCGCAGATCAAGCAGACAAATATCGAGCTAAGCACCGCTAAGATAAATTTAGGCTACACAAAGATCACCGCGCCAAGAGATGGCACTGTTGTAAGCGTGCAGGTCGAGGAGGGTCAGACTGTAAATGCCAACCAAACTACGCCAACTATCGTAAATATCGCTGATCTTAGCCATGTAAAGATGAAGATGCAAATAGCAGAGGGCGACATCACCAAGATAAAAGTCGGCACGCCAGTTGAATACTCGATCCTCTCTGAGCCAACGAAGAAATTTCAAACGACTGTTAGCTCGATCGACCCAGGGCTCACCACACTAAGTGATGGCAGCTACGGCTCAAGTAGTAGCAGTAAGTCTTCATACTCAAGTAGCTCTAGCAGCAGCTCGGCGGTCTATTACTACGCGCAAAGCATCGTTGATAACAAAGATGGAATTTTAAGAATAGGCATGACCACGCAAAACGAGCTTTTAATAGCAAACGTCGAGGGCGCCATCATCGTGCCAAGCATCGGTATCAAAAAAGATGAAAACGGTACTTTTGTCTATGTGCTAAAAGATGGCAAGCCCGTAAAAACAGCGGTCAAAACTGGCATAAAAGATAACCTCGATACGCAGATCATTAGTGGTGTAAACGAGGGTGACGAGATCATCACATCTCAAGGCTCATCAAGCGAGATCGCCAAGATGATCGCAAAAGAACATAAGAAGTTTTAAGTGATAAGTCTAAAAAATATCACCAAAAGCTTTAAGCTAGGTGACAATGAGATAGAGATCCTACACGGCATAAATTTAGAGATAAAAAAGGGCGAGTTTATAGCCATTATCGGTCAGTCTGGCTCTGGTAAATCAACCCTTATGAACATCCTTGGCTGCTTAGATAGCCCAAGTGGTGGCGAGTATTTGCTGGACGGCAAAGATATATCAAAATTTGATAGCGACGCACTTGCTAAGCTTAGAAGGGATAAATTTGGCTTTATCTTTCAAAGATATAACCTGCTTAGCACGATGAATGCCCTTGAAAACGTAGCGCTGCCTAGCATATACGCAGGGGCAAACAAGAGCGAGCGAGAGAAAAGAGCTAATGAGCTTCTTGGCTCACTTGGACTTAGCGAAAAGGCAAAAAATTTACCAAATAAGCTCTCAGGCGGACAACAGCAAAGGGTCTCCATAGCAAGGGCGCTGATGAATGGCGGCGAGATCATTTTAGCAGACGAGCCAACTGGCGCGCTTGATAGCAAAAGTGGTCTAAGGGTGATGGAAATTTTAGTTGATCTTTATAAAAAAGGTCATACCATCATCATCGTCACGCACGACCCAAAGATCGCTGAGTACGCAAGCCGTGTGATCGAGATAAAAGATGGCAACATCGTAAGCGACAATGTCAAAAGTAGCAAAATTTATGAAGCAAGCAAGCAAACTCAGCCAGAAAAGAGCAAATTTACCTACTATAAAGACCAGCTAATCGAGAGCTTTAAAATGTCGGTAAATGCGATGCTAGCGCACAAACTAAGATCACTTTTAACGATGCTTGGCATTATTATCGGCATTACAGCAGTTATTAGCGTCGTTGCACTTGGCAAAGGCTCGCAGGAACAAATTTTAGCTGGCATCAGAAAGATCGGCACAAACACGATCGACATCATGCCAGGTAAAGGCTTTGGCGATATGCTCTCAGGCAAGGTAAAAACGCTCTCCATAAGCGATGCAAACATGCTTGCCAAGCAGTCCTTTTTAGACTCAGTCACGCCAAATACAAGCACTTCAGGCGTGCTAACCTATGAAAATATCTCGCTAAGTGCGAGCCTAAAAGGTGGCGGGGTAGGGAGCTTTGATGTAAATGGGCTAAAGCTAGAAGAGGGCAGAATTTACGATGAAGACGAGGTTTTAAACTCCGCTTCAGTCGCCTTAATCGATCAAAACACCAAAAATAGCATCTTTAAAAATGATGATCCTATCGGCAAGATTATACTTTTTAACAAAAAGCCACTTCGCATTATCGGCGTTTTGCAAAAGGATGATTTTAAGATGGGCGATTCAAGTACGCTTAAAATTTACGCCCCATACACGACCGTGCTAAACAAGGTCACAGGGGATAAATTTATAAGCTCGATCACCGCCAAAGTAAATGAAGGTGTCAATGCGCAAATCGCCGAAAAAACACTAACTGAGCTTTTAGAGATCAAGCACGGCAAAAAGGACTTTTTTACAAGAAACTCAGACAGCATCAAGCAAACGATCGAAGAGACCATCTCCACCATGCGCCTTCTCATCTCAAGCATAGCAGTCGTCTCGCTCGTAGTTGGGGGCATAGGCGTAATGAACATCATGCTAGTCTCAGTCACCGAGCGCACCAAAGAGATAGGCATAAAAATGGCGATCGGAGCCAGACAGAGCAACATCTTGCAGCAGTTTTTGATAGAGGCGGTGCTACTTTGCCTAATTGGCGGTGCCATCGGCATCGTCCTATCCTACGCTATCGGCTACATCTTTAACAACTTCTTAAACGGCTTTAGCATGATCTTTTCAAATGGCTCTATCGTGCTTGCACTTGTCACGTCGATGGCCATTGGCATCATCTTTGGCTACATGCCTGCCAAAAACTCCTCAAAACTAAACCCAATAGATGCACTTTCAAGGGAGTAATATGAAATTTCTAAGCCTAGCTTTAGTGCTCGTTTTAAGCGGATGCGCTGTTAAAAATATAGATGAAAACTACAAACAAATTTTACTTGAAGATAACACCAGTGGTGAGCTAAATTTAGACACTTCTTGGTGGAAGCAGTATGAGCAAAGCTACCTTGATGAGCTTGTAGAACTTGCGCTTAAAAACAACACCGACCTTGCAAAAGCGGCAATAAATGTAAATAAAGCGCTCGCTCAAGCTGGCGTTTTGCAGGCAAATTTGATCCCAAGCTTTAACGCTGGCATCGAGGCAACAAGCAGCAAAAATATAAAAGAGGGCGGCGCGGTCACTAGAAGTTTTGGCTCAAGCATAGGACTTAGCTACGAGCTTGATCTTTGGCAAAAGCTAGCAAATAGCAAAGACGCAGCGATGTTTGAAGCAAGGGCTACTAAATTTGATCTGGAGGCTAGCAAACTAAGCGTGATAAACTCCGTGGCAGACGCTTATTTTCAAATTTTATATCTAAACGAGAGCATAAAAACTTATGAGCAAATTTTAGAAATTTATAACAAGCTAAATGAGATAGTTGGGCTTAAATTTAAACTTGGCAAAGAGGAGGCGCTAAGCCTAAAACAGATAAACTCGCAGCTCTTAAGCGCTCAAAATAAGATAGAAAGTGCCAAAAAAGAGCTTGTGAGTGCTAAAAAAACGCTTAGGATTTTACTAAATGAGAGACCAGAATTTGAGCTTAAATTTGAAGGCCTCACACTAAGTCCCGTTAAAAGAGTGGGCGTTGATCTAGATGTGCCAACAAGCACCATAGCAAACCGGCCTGATCTAAGAGCGGCCATTTACCGCATGGAAGAGGGCATCTCAAACTACAAAGCGAGCCAAAAAGAGTTTTATCCAAGCATCACGCTAGGAGCCAGCCTCAAAAGCAGCACCGACAAAAAAGAGGAAGCCTTTAGTCTTAAATTTCTAAATGGCAACATCGCTCTAAATTTACCATTTTTAAACTACCACAAGCTAAAGTCAAATTTAAAGGTTAGCGAGGCAAATTTCGAGCTTGCAAAGCTAAACTACATAAGCACTCTAAATAGCGCATTAAACGAGATAGACGCATTTTATAAAGACTATCTAAACGACGAAGCACTACTTACAAACTACCAAGATCAGATAAAAAACTACGAAGAAATTTCAAAAATTTACGAGCTAAAATACTCCTATGGCAAGGTCGAGCTAAAGCAGTTTTTGGAGGCTAAAAATAGCGAGCTAGAGGCCAAAATAGGGCTACTAAAAGCAAAATACACGCTTTTACAAGACGAGCTAAATATCTACAAAGCCATGGCTGGCAAATTTAATAGGTAAAATTATGAGTTCAGCTTGGGACTACGAGGCAAATGCGTGTAGCAGTGATGGCAAATTTAGTGCCAAATTTGAAGGTTGCGAGGTCGCTATGGGCGCTCCAACCCTTGGCGAGCTACGACTTTTTGTAAATAGCGAGCACTGTCTAAATTTAAAAAACGAGTTTTCAAACCACGCAAAAAGACTATCAAATTTGGATCAAAATTTAGTTAAAGATGACGATACGCTTCAAATTTTACTTAGCGAGAGAGCTACTGCTTGCTTTTTGTTTTCAGAGGACTCTAAATTTCTAGCTTTTTCTGAATGGACGGCAGATAAAATGCAGATCATAAAAATAGTGCGGCTAGCTGATATGAGCATAAAAACTGATAATAGGCGCAAAAGAGTAGTGGAATTTCTCTCATTTGATGATGGCTTGCTTGAAATTTTAGACTCACCGATCTTTATGCCTAAAAACTATACACTAGATATCCGCACACTTTTTGAGGATAAAATTTAATTACGCACTTTAGCTTGAAAAATAGTTTTCAGGAGTGTTTTTAAAGCAAATTTAACTACTAGCTCTTAAGTGTATCACTCAAGATCGCTCAACTTTAAAATTTAACGCAAATTTTGGTTTTATAGTTGCCTTTGAATGCTAAATTTAACACCTTGCTTCAAAATTTAATGCACAAGATCACTATATAGCTCTTACTCAATTTTTCAAAATAGTGTAGATTAAATCTTAAGTTATATATAAGCTAGATGCAAATTTCACAATTTTTGAAAAGTGTAAAATTTAACTCATTTTCTTACAAATATTTTTACAACAAATTTTATGGATAAATTTAGATCACACAAAAGTTAAAATACAAAACACAGCCAAATCTAGCCATTTAAAACTTTCAAAAGAGCAGAATAAAGATTTTAAAATATCAATTTGAAAATTACAGTTTTCAATACAAAATATATAAAATACCTTGCATTTTACCTTTTGTCATATTTTGGCATTGCAATTATGGTTGATTTTAAATTTGCTTTTATGCTTAATGGTTTGAACTTGAAATGGTTAAATTTTCAAGAGTGATAAATTTTAAATTTGAGTAGAAAATGTTTTTTGGTTCAAAAGTAAAACTTGCATTTGAAAAATCAAATAAACAGATGTTCTTTGTGCCTGTCAAATTGCAATGAATAAAAATGAATAAATTTGCAGATTTTCAATAAAACTTATCTCTGATGTTTCTTTGGGTGGTCAAAAAATAGAGCTTTTGCATTGCCCTCTTTTAGCTCTTTAAATTCAGACTCAAACTCTATACAAAAAATGCCTGAAGTTGGGATATTGTCAATCGATGAGTCGCTTAGGTATTCGCAAATTTCTGTTATGCTTGGATTGTGCGTGATGATGAAAATTTCATCTAAATTTTTGTCTAAATTTCTTACGAACTCCAAAAGATCCTCAAAGCTTATGTCATAAAGCTCGTCTTTTAACTCTATGGATTTTTCTTTAAATTTTAAAGTTTTAGCGATGATTTTTGCTGTTTGCTCGCTTCTTTTAGCGCTACTTGAAAAGATAGCTCCTGGCATCACATCATACATTTTTAGCCTGCTAGCCATAAATTTAGCGTCTTCTTTTCCTTTTGGACTAAGCTCTCTTGAAGCGTCTTTTGCGCCGTCTTTGTTCTCATCGACTGCTTTTGCGTGCCTTATGAAGTAAATTTTGCTCATGATCTCTCCTTTGAGAAATTCTTTATCCAACTAAGCTCTTCTTCGCTAAAACCTGCCTTTAAACGGTCTTTTTCGTTGATCTCTCTGATGCTTTTAAATGAATTTGGATATAAATTTAATATGATGTCAAAGTAGCTTTTCTCATCGACGCCCTCTTTTTTGCAGGCAAATTTAAACCATTTATCGCCCTTATAAACGTGAGAAACTTCCTCTTTTAAGATGACTTTTAGACACTCTATGAGCTCCTCTTGCCCACCCTCACCTTCTAGTCTTTTGATGATGTGAGCGTTTGCGTCAAGGCCGTTTGCCTCCATATATCTTGGTAGCAGTGCCATGCGGCTAGTAAGCCTATCTGAAGTCTTTTGAAGTGCAATAAAAAGGCCGTCATGTACGCTTAGCTCGCCGTATCTGCCGCCCTGCTTTAAAAGCAAATTTTCTATCATACAAAAGTGCCTGATCTCATCCTCAGCTACCTCCAGCCAGTCCTCGTAAAACTCCCTTGGCAGCCCTCTAAATCTATAACAAGCATCAAGCGCGATGTCAATGGCGCTAAACTCGATGTGAGCGACTGAGTGGATGAAATTTAGGTTTTTATCTTTTGGCTTTACCTTTTTGTTTAGCTCTTTCATACTAACGACGTCGCAAAATTTAGCGTAGCATGGGGTAGTTAGCTCATTTGGCGCAGAAATTTCATCAAAACAAATATCCAAATTTGATCTAAATTTATCGTAAAACAGCTCAAATTTTAAAAATTTAAGCCCCACGTCGCCTTCGTTTAAAATGTCCCAGATCTCATCAAAAAATCTCATCTACTCTCTTTAAGTAAAATTTAGCATACAAACAGCCGACAGCCCAGCCTATAAAGTGCGCGTACCATGCGACATTTATGCCCATAAGTAGCGGTAAAAAGCTCATGGCGATCAGGGTGGCAAAGTAGCCAAACCACGCCTTTTTGTCTGAGTAAAGTAACGAGGTCGCCAGCATACCAAAGAGCATACACAAAGCGCCGCTTGCACCGACTAAATTTATAAATTTCTCATTTTCAAATGCAAAATATATATAAATAAAGCTTAAAATTTGCGTCAAAACGCCACCAACGATATAAAAAATGATAAATTTTTTCGTACCAAGATATAGCTCGCTCATCGTGCCAACTTGGTATAAAAAGAGCATATTCATGAGCAGGTGACCTGCGCCTGCGTGCATAAAGATAGATGTGAGGGGCTGAAAAAGGTAGAGTTTTTCTAAAAAATAGATATTTAAGCCAAGCGCGAGCCATAGCTCACGTGAGTGCATGAAAGTGACGCCAAAAAATGCAGCTAAATTTAAAAGGATAAGCGCAAATGTAGCTGGGCTACTTAGCTTTGCCATATCCAGCAAATCTATTTGCCGCTAGGCAGCTAGCGTTTGAACATCTTACAACGTAGCTGTTTATCTCTTTGTCGCCCTTTAGATGCGTGTTTTTTTGTTTTAAATTCATATAGCTGTGGATGATCCTGCCGCCAGAGTTGTGGATAAATTTGACTGTTTCATCTGGGAGTATAGCTGTTACAATGCCGACGTGAGTGACATTTTTCTTGTCTTTATTTTTTTGTATGCCTTTGCCAAGGGTGTTTGAAAAGAAGATAAGATCACCTTTTTTTGGATTTTTATGAGTGATCAAATTTTGGCTTTCATAGAAGTTGTAGATGGCTTTTGATTTTCTGCCACCCTTGCTGTAATAGTTATTGATGGTTTTTTCATCAAAATACATATTTTTATATTTCGCATTTACGATAGATACAAAGCCTGAGCAGTCGCCCCCTGCTCTAGTGTTTAAGTATTTTTTAAAAAATGAACCAAATTCTTTATCTGCTCTGCCGTCATCTTCGTCTAAAAGCTCACTTGAAGTTTGTCTGCTAAAGTCTTCGTTTGTAGAGGCGGTTTGATTGTAGTCATTTTGTGGGATTTTAGGCTCATTTGAGGTGAAAGAACAACCTGTAAAAAGCGCGATACAAAGTGCAAAAAATATTCTTTTATTTATTAAACTTAACATATTTTTATCCAAAATAATTAATTTTCGTAATTTTAACTCTTAAATGTAAATAAAGCGAAAATAGCGCCCTGTTTTCTTTACTCTAAGTTTAAAAACAATATAATCGGCAAAAAATATATTTTCTTAAGGCAAAAAATAATGATGCACTATCTAAAAATAGAAGGCAATGCCAAATTAAGCGGCGAAGTAAAGATCAGCGGAGCTAAAAATGCCGCCCTACCTATCATCGCCCTAACCCTACTTGCAAAAAATAAGATAAATTTAACAAATATCCCAAATGTCGCTGACATAAAGACGCTTTGCCAGTTGCTAGTTAATCTTGGCGCAAAGTGTGAATTTAAAGATGAAAACTCACTAAGTATCGACACGAGCAGTGTAAATTCGACCACGGCAAACTACGACATCGTTAGAAAGATGCGCGCTTCTATCTTGACGCTTGGTCCGCTTCTAGCGCGCTTTGGACACTGCGAAGTGAGCCTTCCTGGAGGCTGTGCGATCGGACAAAGACCAATAGATCTGCACCTAAGCGCACTTGAAAAAATGGGTGCAAATATCGAGATAAAGCAAGGCTACGTTGTCGCAACCGCGCCAAATGGCCTAAAAGGCGCAAAGATAGTTTTTGATAAGATCACCGTAACTGGCAGCGAAAACATCATCATGGCAGCAGCGCTAGCACACGGCACGACAGAGCTTTTTAACGTCGCACTTGAGCCTGAAGTGGTGCAAATTTGTGAAATTTTGGCAAGAAGCGGTGTCAAGATCGAAGGCATAGGCACGAGCGAGCTAAAGATAACTGGTAGCGGTCAAAAGCTACTTGAAATTTGTGATATCGAGGTCATCCCTGATAGGATCGAAGCTGGCACATACCTTTGCGCTGGAGCTATCACAAATAGCAAAATTTCAGTCACAAAGGCAAATGCAGCGCACATGACAGCCATTTTAAATAAATTTGAAGAGATGGGCTTTGGTATTGAAGTGGATGGCGATAAGATCACTATTTTGCCGACAAATGATATAAAACCAGTCGAGATAAGAACGACTGAGTATCCTGGCTTTCCAACCGATATGCAGGCTCAGTTTATGGCGCTTTGTCTAGCAGCAAATGGCGTTAGCACGATAGATGAGAGGCTTTTTGAAAACCGCTTTATGCACGTTAGTGAGCTAGCTAGGATGGGCGCTGATATCCGCTTAAATGGTCATATCGCAAGCGTTTATGCCCCTGCAAATTTAAACGCAGCTGATGTCATGGCGACAGATCTTAGAGCGAGCTCAGCGCTGATACTAGCCGCTCTTATCGCAAATGGCGAGAGCTTGGTGCATAGAATTTACCACCTTGATAGAGGCTACGAGAGGCTTGAGGAGAAATTTAAAAGCCTTGGGGCAAAAATAGTTAGGCTTGAGGAGTAAAAATGCTAGTAAATGACGCACTTGAGGCTTTAAGGGCTAAATTTAAACCAAAAAATGAGAGTGAAATTTTACCTCTTGGCGAGGCGCTTGGCAAAACCTTAGCAAATGACGTGATAGCCGTCAAAGACCTGCCCTGCTTTGATAACTCAGCGCTTGATGGATTTGCGGTTAAATTTGATGAAAAAGATGAGCCTTATAAGATCATCGCAAGTGCCTTTGCAGGCGATAAAGAGCAGCTAAGTATCGGCAAAAACGAGTGCGTGAAGATCATGACAGGTGCAAAGATGCCAAAGGGCTCTGACACGGTCATGAGATTTGAAGACTGCGTTGTTGAGGGCGAGTTTGTGAAAGCACCAGCTAAGCTTAAAAAAGGCGAGGCTTACCGCTTTAAAGGCGAAGAGACAAAGGTTGGTGAAATTTTACTAAAAAGTGGCGAAATTTTAAACACAAGAAGCGTGATGATGCTTGCAGCTCAGGGCATAAGCTTTATAGAAGTTAAAAAGCAGCCTAGTGTTGGAATTTACTCAAGCGGAAATGAGATTATCGAGCCTTGGCAAAGAGCGAGCGAGGATGAAATTTACAACGCAAACGCACTTGGCATAGCTGCACTTCTTAGCTCAATCGGTCAAAAAAGCTCATATCTTGGCATCATAAAAGATGAGCTAAATGCTGTAAAACAGGCATTTTTAAACGCTGAAAACTACGACATCGTTATCTGCTCTGGCGGAGCAAGCGCTGGTGAGGCCGACTTTATGAAGATAGCCCTAAGCGAGCTTGGATATAACGAAATTTTCTCACATCTTGATATAAGACCTGGCAGACCTTGTAAGGCTTATGAAAAAGATGGCAGACTTGTTTTTATCTTGCCTGGCAACCCTATGGCTGCTTATCTTTGCACGATGATGCTTGTTTTGCCACTTCTAAAAAACGAGTGTTTTGTGACGAAAAAAGCTATAAATAGCGAAAATTTAAAGGTAAAATCAGGCAGAGCAAATGCGGTTTTTGGCAATGTAACTGATGGCAAATTTATAGCAACTGACGGCGGAAAATATGGATCAGGCATGATAAAACATATATTAAAGAGTGATTTTGTGTTGATAACTAGCCCTGATCAAGGTGAAATTTTACAAAATAGCGAAATTTCACTCATAAAACTTCCATAATCCTTGACAAATGAAAAACAATCTGATAAAATGCGGACTTCATTTTGATTGCGGGAATAGCTCAGGGGTAGAGCACAACCTTGCCAAGGTTGGGGTCGCGAGTTCGAATCTCGTTTCCCGCTCCATCTTTTTTATACTCATTTTTTTATTTTCCACAAAAATTTTTGCAAATGAAGTCAGCATCTATCCGATGTATTGTGTCATAAATGATCAAATTTCACTTCGCACGCTCGGCTTTGAGGGTGAAGATAATGAAATTTTAAACTTAGAGGGCATGAGGGCTGCGAAGATTGAGAGCAAAAAACTCTATGAAATTCTAACAGCAAATTTTAAAACATATAATGACAAAAGCGGCGGTAGCGTGGCTTTTGTGAAAAACTGCTCTACCATGGATGAAATTCAGATGCAATTTCTAAGAGAGATCAGTAACGAGTACCCAGGTATCAGCGTGAGCGATCTTAGCATCAGTCCGCAAAACAAACTCCCTGCAAATTTTAAAGACTTAGTTTTTAAAAATATATTTTTAAACGATCAAAATAGCCAAAAAGGCGTCTTTAGAGCCTCATTTGAGGACGTTGATCTAAGCTTAAAGAGCCTTTATTTTAAATTTAGCTTTAACGCCAAAATGCCAGTTTTTATCGCTATAAATTCAATGAATACAAACCACATTTTAAGCTTGCTTGACTACCAACCAACGATGATCGAGTTTAGCAAATGGCCGCGTGACGCACTCTTTGGACTTAGCGCCTCAACACTTGTCACAAAAGTGCAGATAAGAAGCGGAGAAATTTTAACAAAACGTCAGTTTAACGCCATTAGTTTAGTCAAAAAAGGTCAAATGCTAAACGCAGTTTTGAGCGAGGGTGGTGTCAAGATAATCGCCGAAGTAAAGGCGCTTGAGGATGGAAACTTAGGCGATATGATAAAGATAAGAACAAGAGAAAACAAAATTTTACAGGCCACAGTTTCAGGCAAAGACGAGGCAGTTATCAGATGAAAAAGGTAGTTTTTGCAGCCACTGGAGCAAGTGGGGCTGGGCTTTTTCTAAAGCTAGTAAATGCTGCCAAAGATAGCTGTGAGGCGCACGTCATTGTTAGTAAAAATGCTATGAAAGTTTTGGAGGCTGAAGAAAATTTGAAGCTAAATTTAGATGATCTTGGTGTAAAAATTTATGATGACTCTGACCTTAGCGCAGGACCTGCTTCTGGCTCGTTTGGCACGGATGCTATGATCATAGCGCCCTGCTCTACTAATACTTTGGCAAAGGTCGCAAATGGCATAAGCGACACGCTCATCACAAGAGCTGCAAGTGTCGCGCTAAAAGAGAGACAAACCCTAGTTTTGGGCGTTAGAGAGATGCCATTTTCTACGATTGCGCTTTCTCAGATGCAGCTGCTCTCATCTCTTGGAGCTATCATCGCACCACCAGTTTTAGGCTACTACGCAGGCATAAAGAGCCTTCATGATATGGAGAATTTCATCATTGGCAAGTGGCTTGATGCCTTAAAAATCGAAAATAATCTTTACAAAAGGTGGCAAATTTGAAAAAATCTTGCATCTATCCAGGGACCTTTGACCCCATCACAAACGGCCATTTAGACGTCATCATAAGGGCTACAAAAATTTTTGACAAAGTAATCGTTGCAGTTGCAAAAAGTGACAGCAAACAGCCGATGTTCGCACATGAAAAGCGCATCGAAATGGCAAAAGAGGCAGTTTGCGATCTAAAAAATGTAAGCGTTCTTGGCTTTGATAACTTGCTTGTTGATTTTGCTAAATCGCACGGCATAAACACTGTCATCAGGGGTCTTCGCGCGGTTAGCGACTTTGAGTATGAGCTACAAATCGGCTACGCAAACGCTGCACTTTGGGACGAATTTGAGACGGTTTATCTTATGCCAAGCTTAAATAACGCCTTCATCTCAAGCTCGATCGTCCGCTCAGTCTTGCGCCATGACGGCGACGTGAGCAACCTAGTGCCAGCAAAAATTCTAAAAAATTTAAAGGCGTAAAATGTATGTTTTGTTTGAAGGCATTGACGGCGTTGGCAAGAGCACGCAGATAGAAATTTTAGCTTCTAAATTTAGTGATGCCATCGTCACAAAAGAGCCTGGCGGCACAAAGCTTGGTGAAAATTTACGTGAAATTTTACTAAGCTCAAACATAAAAATAGGCAAAAGGGCTGAAATTTTACTCTTTTTAGCTGACAGGGCTGAGCATTTTGAAAAGCTTGTCGCTCCAAATTTAGGCAAACTGATTTTAAGCGACAGAGGCTTTATCTCTGGCATCGCCTACGCTTTGGCAAATGATGAAAACTTAGATGAAAGTGTGCTTTTAGAGCTTAATAAATTTGCACTAAATGATAAATTTGCAGATAAGATAGTCTTTTTTGAAGCAAGCCGTGAGCTTATAAGCACGCGCTTAAAAGCAAGAGGCACAAGCGATAAGATCGAGGCTCGCGGGCTAGAGTATCTTTTAAAAGTGCAAAGTCTGATGAAGCAAATTCTTATCAAAAATGGCTTTGAAACGCTTTTTATAGACGCATCTAAAAGCATAGAGCTAATTTCAAAAGAGATAGAAAATTTTATAAATTTTAAGTAAAATCACAAAAAATAAAAAGGATAATGCGATGATAACGGCACTTCGTGGCATGAAAGATATGCTTCCAGCTCGCGCAAAACTTTACGCACAGATAATAAAAACCTGCGAGGAAGTCGCAAAAAACTACGGATATGAGCAAATTTTGACCCCGCACCTCGAGGAGACGGCGCTTTTTAAACGAAGTGTCGGCGAGAGTAGTGACATCGTGGGTAAGGAGATGTATCAGTTTGAAGACAAGGGCGGCAACGACGTTTGTTTGCGTCCTGAGGGCACAGCTGGCGTGGTCAGAGCATTTATCGAGGCGAAGCTTGATAGGGCAAACGCTATAAAACGCTGCTTTTATCATGGCTCGATGTTTCGCTATGAGCGCCCACAAAAAGGCCGCCTAAGAGAATTTCACCAGTTTGGCTGTGAGTGCTTTGGCGAAGGCAGCGTCTATGAGGATGCGAGCATTATCTTGATGGTGAGCGAAATTTTCAACAGACTAAATATAAAAACAACCCTAAAAATAAACTCACTTGGCGATGAGAGCTCGATGAAGTCTTACAAAGAAAAACTTGTCAAATTTCTAGATGAAAACGATGAAAAAATTTGCGAAGACTGCAAAAGACGCAAGCTTTTAAACCCTATCCGCGTGCTTGACTGCAAGGTCGAGAGCTGCCAAGAAATTTACAAAAATGCTCCAGTTATAACTGATAGCCTAAGTAATGAGGCGCAGGCTGATTTTGCAAAACTGCAAGAAATTTTAACAGCAAATGGCGTTAAATTTGAAATAGACACCAAGCTCGTTCGTGGGCTGGACTACTACTGCAAGACGGCGTTTGAGTTTATAAGCAACGAGATCGGCTCACAAAGTGCAGTAGCAGGGGGTGGCAGATACGACAGGCTTGTTGAGTATCTTGGCGGTAGAGCAAGTTACGGCGTTGGCTTTGCGATGGGCGTTGAGAGGATAATGGAAATTTTAGGCGAGGCTGAAGATGAGCGAGCTGGAATTTATCTTTGCGCGCTTGATGCGCCAAATTTAGACTTTGTCTATGTGCTTGGCTCGAAACTTCGCAAAAAATATCAGGTCGAAATTTCATACGAAGCTAAAAAACTTCAAAAACATCTACAAAATGCCGACAATAAAAATGCAAAAATTTTCCTTTGCGTGGGCGAAAATGAGATGAAAGAGAATAAAATTTGGTATAAAAATTTAGAGACCAAAGATGAAAAAACGATAAATTTAGATGAGCTTGAAAAGGAGCTGGGATGAATGATTTTGGACTTAGCATTTGGGGCAATTCAAATTTTGTGATAGAAGACGGCAAAGTCTGCATAAACGAAGCTAGCAAGCCAGTGATCATCGACATCGTAAAAGAGATAAGAGACGATGGCTACAGAGGTCCACTGCTGCTTCGCTTTCCGCACCTTATCCAAAAGCAGATCGAGCAGATCCACGCAAGCTTTGCAAAGGCAAAGAAAGAATTTGCCTACAAAGGCAGCTTTAACGCCGTTTTCCCACTTAAAGTAAATCAATATCCTGGCTTTGTAAAAAACCTAGTTCGCCTTGGCAAGCCCTATAACTACGGCCTTGAGGCTGGTAGCAAGGCTGAACTACTTCTAACTATGGCTTATAACAACGACAAAGCGCCTATAACGGTAAATGGCTTTAAAGATAAAGAGATGATAAACATAGGCTTTATTGCCGCTGAAATGGGGCATAACATCACGCTAACGATTGAGGGCTTAAACGAGCTTGAAGCGATAATTGCCATCGCAAAAGAGCGCTTTAAACCAAAACCAAAGATCGGACTTAGAGTGAGACTACACTCGACAGGATCGGGGCTTTGGGCAAAAAGTGGCGGCATACACTCTAAATTTGGCCTAACATCAACCGAGCTAATAGAAGCTGTAAAGATGCTAAAAAAGGCAAATTTACTTGAAAATTTCACGATGATACACTTTCACATCGGCTCTCAAATAAGCGAGATCCATCCGCTCAAAAAAGCACTCATCGAGGCTGGCAACATCTACGCTGAGCTTAGAAAAATGGGCGCAACAAATTTAAAAGCGATAAATTTGGGCGGCGGTCTAGCGATCGAATATTCGCAGTTTAAAGAGGAGAGCAGCAGAAACTATACTCTAAACGAATACGCAAACGACGTTGTTTATATGCTTAAAACCATAAGCGAGCAAAAAAAGGAGATCGAACCAGATATTTTCATAGAGTCAGGTCGCTACATCGCCGCTTCTCACGCGCTTTTGGTCGCTCCTGTGCTTGAGCTATTTTCTCAAGAATACACCGAAGAGAAGCTAAATTTAAAGAAAAACAATCCAAATTTAATAACCGAGCTAGTTGATCTTTATAAATCAATCAAGCCTTCAAACGCCCTAGAGTACCTGCACGACGCCATCCACCACACCGAGAGCATCCTCACGCTCTTTGATCTAGGCTATGTCGATCTGCAAGATAGATCAAACGCAGAGGTACTTTTAAGGCTCATTAGTAAAAAGGCTGTCGTGATGCTTGGCAACAAGAGCAACTCAAGCGATCTAACCAAAATTCAAAAAGAGGTTCAAGAGAGATACTTGCTAAATTTCTCGATCTTTCAAAGCTTGCCAGACTTTTGGGGGCTAAAGCAAAATTTCCCTATCATGCCGCTTGACAGGCTCGATGAGCGCCCTACTTTGCCAGCTTCGATCTGGGATATCACTTGCGATAGCGACGGCGAGATCAGCTATGATGACGAGAAAAACCCACTGCTTTTGCACGACGTGGATGTGGAGAAGGAGGATTATTTCTTGGGATTTTTCCTAGTTGGCGCATATCAAGAGGTGATCGGTATGAAACACAACCTCTTTACTCATCCAACAGAAGCCACCGTGGAGATAACAAGCGATGGCTACAAGGTCACAAATTTACTAGAGAGCCAGTCGATCCTTGATATCATGGAAGACATGGACTACGATATCTACGAGATCCAAGACACTCTAAATGAGCGCTTAGAGAAATCAACTCTGATAAACGAAACACAAAAGAAGCAAATTTTGGGCGAACTTTATCTATTTTTAAATGATAATAGCTACTTAAAGACAATCAACTAAAAAGGACGAAAATGCAACTAGCAAACAGAATGCAAACATTGAGCGAGTCAATCACAATCGCGATCAGCACAAAGGCCAAAGAGATGAAGGCTGCTGGCATCGACGTGATCTCGCTTTCAGCTGGTGAGCCTGACTTTATGACTCCAAAAAAGATAAGAGAAACTGTAAAAAACGCACTTGATAACGATAGTAAAAGTGGCAAATATACGCCGGTACCAGGTTTGCCTGAGGTTATAGACGCCATTAGAGCAAAGCTAAAAAGAGATAACGGACTTGACTACAAAGCAAGCCAAATCGTCACAAACATCGGCGCAAAGCACTCACTTTTTAATGTATTTCAAGCGCTTATCAACCCAGGTGATGAAGTCATCATCCCCTCTCCATACTGGGTGAGCTACCCTGAGATCGTTAAATTTTGTGGCGGCGTGCCTGTCTTTATCGAGGCGGACGAGAGCACAAATTTCAAAATAACAGCCGAGCAGCTAAAAAAAGCGATCACACCAAAGACAAAAGTCTTTTCGCTAAATCACCCGACAAACCCAACTGGAGCTGTATATACAAAAGATGAGATCGCGGCATTTGGTGAGGTTTTAAAGGGCACTGACATCATCGTCACGAGCGATGAAATTTATGAAAAAGTGATCTACGGCAAAGAATTTCACGCAGTGGCTTCAGTGAGCGAGGATCTTTTCAAAAGAACGGTCACGATAAATGGCCTAAGCAAGTGCGGAGCGATGCCTGGCTGGAGATTTGGCTATATAGCAAGCTCGATGGACTGGCTAATAGCTGGCATCAAAAAGCTTCAAAGTCAAAGCACAAGCAACATCAGCTCGATCGTGCAAATAGGCGCTATCCCGTCACTTCTTGGCGAAACTGACGACGATATCGAAAACATGAGAAAAGAGTATGAAAAAAGACGCGACGTGGCAGTTGAGATGATAAATGCTATCCCTGGGCTAAGCGTAGTTAAGCCTGATGGCGCGTTTTATCTATTTGTAAAATGCAAAGAGGCAGATGACGACTCACTTAGATTTTGCAAAAAGATGCTTGAAGAGGCGAACGTAGCGACGGTGCCAGGCGTGGGCTTTGGCATGGAGGGATACTTTAGAATTTCTTTTGCAACAGACATCGAGAGCATAAAAAAAGCGATCGAGAGGATCGCAAATTTTGTAAAAAGCTACAAAATTTAATGATCAAATTTAGCGTAAATGGCAAAATTTTCGAGCTTGAAAACGATATAAATGTTTATGATTTTTTAGCTCAAAATGGCTATGAGCTTAAATTTATAGCCCTTGAGCGAGACGGAGAAATTTTGCCAAAAAAGCTTTGGCGTGAGCGCTTCATGAGCGAGGGCAAAGCTTATGAGATCGTCACTTTAGTAGGCGGTGGATGAGGAGAAAATGATAGAGATTGTATTAAACGGCGCAAAATTTAAGGTGCCAGTAAAAAGCCTTAGCGAGTTAAAAGAGCTTGCGCTTGGCGATAAAGAGAGTGAAATTTATAAATTTTTAGAGAAATTTAACGCGACAGAGCCAGACATTTTTATCGTTGATGGCTTTGCTATAAAAGAAGATAGCGAGCTAAAAGATGACTCAAACGTCGTATTTATAAGGCGCGGCGTGATGCCTGAGCGTGAAGTTTTACGCGCGATGATCGCCTCACGAAACAGCCCTGAGCTAAATTTAGCCCTAAGCAAGGCGGTGATCGGCGTGGCTGGACTTGGCGGTCTTGGCTCAAATATCGCACTAAGCCTTGCAAGAGTCGGCGTAAAAAAGCTAGTACTTGCCGACTTTGACGTCGTTGAGCCAAGCAATCTAAACCGCCAGCAGTATTTTGTCCGCCACATCGGCTTGAAAAAGACGCAGGCGCTTAAAGAGCTGATAAATGACGTAAACCCTTTTGTCGAGGTCGAAACTCACGATATATTTTTGGATGAAAAAAACGTGGCTAGCGTCTTTGGCGAATGCGAAATTTTATGCGAAGCCTTTGACAATGTCGCTGGCAAGGCGATGATACTAAACGAAGCTGGCACAAGCCTAAAAGATAAAAAGATCATCGGCGCCTCTGGCATGGCTGGATACTTTAGCTCAAATCTCATAAAAACCATAAAATTTGCCAAAAATGTCTATCTTTGCGGTGACCTCACAAACGAGGCGAAGATCGGTCAAGGGCTCATGGCGCCGCGCGTCGCAGTCTGCGCAAACCACGAGGCAAATTTAGCCATTAGACTACTTATGGGCTTGGAGGCGTAAGTGCAAAGTGATAGTTTGATCCTTGGCGGCAAGGAGTTTCAAAGCCGCTTTATCCTTGGCTCTGGCAAGTACTCACACGAGCTCATCGACTCAGCCATAAATGAGGCTGGAGCGCAAATTTTAACCCTTGCTCTTAGGCGCATAAACGAGAGTAAAGATCGAAATATACTTGACTTTATCCCAAAAGGCGTGACGCTTTTGCCAAACACAAGTGGCGCTAGAAATGCCAAAGAGGCTGTTCGTATCGCCCAGCTCGCACGTGAGCTTGGATGTGGCGAGCTTGTTAAGATAGAGATCATCACTGACTCTAAATTTCTCTTTCCAGACAACACTGAGACGATAAAAGCCTGCGAAGCCTTGGCAAATGACGGCTTTGTGCCAATGCCTTATATGTTTCCAGATCTAAACGCCGCAAGAGCGATGCTAAGTGCAGGAGCAAGCTGCATAATGCCTCTAGCTGCGCCCATTGGCTCAAACCAAGGGCTAGTTTTTAAAGATATTATTGAGATTTTGATAAACGAGCTTGATACGCAGATCATAGTTGATGCTGGCATCGGCAGGCCTTCACAAGCATGCGAAGCGATGGAGATGGGAGCGGCTGCGATCATGGCAAACACAGCCATCGCCTCATCTAAAAATATCCCGCTCATGGCAAGAGCCTTTAAAGAGGCGATCATCGCTGGTCGCAACGCCTATCTAGCAGGCCTTGGCGCAAAGAGCAAAAGCGCAAATGCCTCATCACCGCTCACTGGATTTTTAGACTGATGAAATTTGCAAGAACCGACCACATGCAGCTGCTACCTCACATGCAGGATGTTGGCAGCGACATTATGGATGAGATTTTAAAAGAGCGAGCGAACTATAAGCCAGAAATTTACACCGAGGCTGACGTAAAAGCAGCTCTTAATGCAAAGCACTGCTCTCTTGAAAATTTAAAAGCCCTACTCTCGCCTGCTGCAGCGCCATTTTTAGAGCCAATAGCCAAACTCGCCCAAGCAAAAACAAGGGCAAATTTTGGCTCAAACATCACGCTTTTTACCCCGCTTTACATAGCAAACTACTGCGATAACCTCTGCGTTTATTGCGGTTTTAACGCCAACAATAAAATAAAAAGGGCAAAGTTAAACGACGAGGAGATCACAAGGGAGTTAAGAGAAATTTCAAAGAGCGGTTTAGAAGAAATTTTGATCCTAACTGGCGAGAGCGAGACCAACTCAAGTGTCACTTACATCGCAAATGCCTGCGCTTTGGCAAAGAAATTTTTTAAAGTCGTTGGGGTTGAAATTTATCCACTAAATTCAGACGGCTACGCCCTGCTTCACAAAAGTGGCGCAGACTACGTGACCGTCTTTCAAGAGACCTACAATCCCACAAAATACGAAAAAATCCACCTTGGTGGCAATAAAAGAATTTTCCCATACCGCTTAAATGCGCAAGAGCGAGCGCTTCTTGGAGGTATGAGAGGAGTTGGCTTTGCCGCACTTCTTGGCATAGATGACTTTAGACTTGATGCTTTTGCTACGGCACTTCACGCAAGCTTAGTTCAAAAAAAGTATCCGCACGCCGAGATCGCATTTTCATGCCCAAGACTTCGCCCTATCATAAACAACGACCGCATCAATCCCCGCGACGTGGGCGAGCGCGAGCTTTTACAAGTGATCTGTGCTTATAGAATTTTTATGCCAACAGCTAGCATAACGATCTCAACCAGAGAAAAGGCGAAATTTCGCGACAATGCCGTAAAGATCGCCGCAAACAAGATAAGCGCTGGCGTAAAAGTAAGCATCGGCGCTCACGGCGAAGAGAAAAAGGGCGACGAGCAGTTTGAGATAAGCGACAGCAGAAGTGTGGATGAGATCAAGGCTATGATAAAAGCAAACGGACTAGAACCCTTGATGAGTGAGTATGTCTATGTTTAAAATTCTCTGCGTGGCCGACTTTGAAAGCTATGAGGGCGATGACTTTTTAAAGAGGATACAGCTACTTTGCAAGGCTGGCGTGGATGAAATTTTGCTTCGTGCAAAGGGGCTAAGCGAGGCTAAATTTTATGACCTTGCTAGGGTTGTGGCTCAAATTTGTGAAAACTACCGCAAGAAATTTATCATTAATCAATTTTTTGACGTAGCATGCAAGCTAAAAAGCGACTTTTGGCTCACTTCGGCACAGCTTGACTTTTTTAAAAATCACGGCATTTTTTTAGATGAATTTAGAAAAATAGCTAAAATTTACGCTCCAGCTCACGACCTAGAGCAGGCTAAAATTTCAGCCACAATCGCCGACGTGCTCGTTGCTTCTCATATATTTGCCACCTCTTGTAAGGCGAATTTAGAGCCAAAAGGAGTAAAATTTATAAGCGAGCTAAAAAGCCTTGATAAAGAAATTTACGCACTTGGCGGACTGGGTATCAAAAACTACAAAGAGGCCATAAAAGCTGGCGCAAACGGCATTTGCTTCATGAGCCTAGCGATGAGCGGCGATCTGGAGCTTATAAAAAAGATAGCAGAGAGTAAAAACGAGCAAATTTAGCTCTTTTTGCATACAATTTTACATATTATTTTATATATAAAACTAAGTAAATTTTAAATTTATTGAA
>NZ_POYR01000119.1:0-1182 GCF_002912425.1 Campylobacter concisus | reverse complement strand
CTACCTTTTTCTTGTTTATATATAGCCTTTAAACTTATCTCTTCATTTGTCTTAAATGGATACTCACTATCAGATACTACATTTACTATATGATCTGTTATATCTCTTAAAGATACCTTGTTTGTATAGCTATAACTACTACCACTTTTATCTTTGTATCCTATAGATATGATAGCTGTACCAGTGTAGGCATGTATGCTTTTAGTATCATAAATTTTACTTAGATCAGATGAATAGACTATAAGCTTAGTATCTTTCTTATCATTTCTATCTATAGGTATATTAAATGTAGCCCTATATGAGTTTTTCATGTCTGAGTCTTTGTTTTTAACTAAAGATGTACTCTCATATATATTTTTATCACCGCAGTGGTGAAGATATATCTTATCTATATCACTAGCTTCACCTTTTTCGTTTTCAATGATGAGATTATTTAGTGTTAGAGCAAGGCTTGAACTAGATGTTGATGTAGGTACTACATTATTACCAAGAGCTAGACGAAGCTTCATATCAAACATAGCTGAGTCTTTATCATCTCTAAGGGTAAAGTTATTCTCCTTAGCGAAATTTAGAAGATTGAAATTTAGATATTCGTCTTTAGATGAGGGGAGTTTAAAGTGGCTCATCTTTACAACACCATCTTCTAGCTTGTACTCTATCTCATCGCTACTTTGCCTTATACTAGTAAAGCAAGCACCCTTTGTCTTGTTTTTATCATCTTTGCCATCATCGTTTTCTTTATAAAGGATCACACTATCTGACTTGGTCTTTGCGTTTTTAAATTTGATATCTCTATCAGACGAAGCGCCTTTGTTCTCTTTCTCATAAGAGTCAAATTTAAAGTCAGTGAGTATTAGCTCGCATAAATTTAGCTTGCCATAGTTTGGTCTGCTAGGATTTAGCTCTTTTGGGTTTAGCTCGCTACAGTCAAATTCTGTTTGGCTGGCTAGCACTATGGTAAAGTTGCTCTTTTTAGGCTGAAATATCCTAATAGGAGTAGCCGTCTTGATAGGGCAGAGTATGAGCATATCCTCTTGCTTATAAAGCTCTTCTTCTCTTCTTTTTAAGAGCTTATTTATCCTTGAAGCGTTAGATGTAGAAGAGGATGTTAAATTTACGCAGTAGATATTTTCGGTCTCAAATTTCTTTGATGTCTCAGAGCTCAAAAGAGAATTTAGCTTA
>NZ_POYR01000118.1:0-483 GCF_002912425.1 Campylobacter concisus | reverse complement strand
GGAGTACCCATTTCGCCGATTTGGTCGAGCGTATAGCCCAATGCAATCTTGGCGGCAACGAAAGCGAGCGGATAACCGGTGGCTTTGGACGCCAATGCGGAGGAACGGGACAGGCGGGCGTTCACCTCGATTACGCGATAGTCGTTGGTCTCGGCGTTGAACGCATACTGGATGTTACATTCGCCCACGATGCCGAGGTGACGGATACATTTGGTAGATAGCTCCGGCAACATCTTCACCTGTTCGTCGGTAAGAGAGCAGGTTGGAGCAACCACGATAGACTCACCGGTATGAATGCCCAGCGGGTCGAAGTTTTCCATGCTTGCCACGGTGAAGCAGTGGTCGTTGGCGTCGCGGATTACCTCGAATTCGATTTCCTTCCAGCCTTTCAGGGATTCTTCCACCAGAATTTGCTTGGAGAACGTGAAAGAACTTTCAGCCAGCTTGACAAACGCTTCCTCGTCCGGACAGATACCGCTGCCC
>NZ_POYR01000117.1:0-461 GCF_002912425.1 Campylobacter concisus | reverse complement strand
ATATTTCTCCGCCCGTCATGGTGGAACAGATAGCTCCGCGCAACGGCGTGAAGTATACCGCCAACATCAGCGCAGGAGACCGGATAAAAACGGGCGATATCACCATACGCGTGGCCGTAGCCGACGGAAACGGGCAACAATACGACTGGCAGGAATTCTCACTGTCCACCAGGCGGTAAAAGAGTTACCGGAGTTTCCATACGAACCGAACAACCTATAAACAACAGATTATGGCCGACAACTATCTGGAAAATCAATACGAACGATACCTGGCACGCAAGGCCGCCTGGGAAAGAGAACGTAAATACGGAAAGAAAAAGAAATCTGTACACCCGCGCCCTCTGCCGCAACAAGCCGAAGATGATGTTGTGACCGATTCGGAAGAAGTTATGCTGCATCCCTTCCATACGTCCGTAACAGACATTCCGCTGCCGGAAAAGTTTACTTACCCCTTTTGCTAC
>NZ_POYR01000116.1:0-58295 GCF_002912425.1 Campylobacter concisus | reverse complement strand
TAATTCTTAGGCACGAGTTCTAAGACGTTGCAGGCTCGTTTGCTGCCCATTTTGCAAGCTTTATCAAGGGCATTTGCAGATAGATCAAAGCTCTGCTCTACGCCGTTTCCTTGCAGATATTTAGTAGCTAGCTCGTAGCAAGCTTCGCTGCTGCCGTTCTCACAAAGCGACTTAAATATCTCGTAAGATCTAACCAGATCTTTTTCAACGCCAAGACCTCGGCCTAGCATATCAGCATATAAAAAGCAAGAGGTTTTGTCTTTGTTCTCGCACTCGCTTGAAAGCTTTTTACTAAAGCTCTCGCAAGCTTTTGCGTCACTTTTGTTGATGCAGTTTTGCATATTTTCATCCCAGTTTGCGCTTAGAGATAAAACGGCAAAGGCTAAAAATAAAATGGATTTTTTCATAAATTTCCTTAAAAGATAAACCCCCTTTGGGGGAAAGGGGGTCATTACAAAAAGGAGGTTTCTTGTTGGACAAGTGGAATAATACAAGCCTCGTCTAAATTTAAAACCAACTCTTATTTAACAAAAAACAATCAAACAAGATCTCTCTTGCTAAAGCCCAAATAGCCGCAAACTAGCAAGATCACGCCAAGCACCAAAGGATAGATGATCGCATAAGCTACGAAGGTCGCTTTTGAAAATGTGCCTAAGATAAAGTAAGAGGCAGTGCCTATGACTGCTAAATTTGGGTCAAAAAGGCTAAGTGCGGCTATCCTAAAAAGCTCGATCGGATTTAACATCGCGATGGTGTATATGACATACTCATCGACAGAGCTTCGCATAAGCAGTCCAATGAGCGCTAGGTCGATAAAAGCTAGCATGATAAGCCAGAGCAAAAACGCCACGCCTTGGCCTGTTTCTTGGTTTTTGATAAGGCTTGAGATGAAAAAGCCAAGCGATAAAAAGACGATACTTAGGCTAAAAAGCAGGCCAAAGTAGAGCACCAGCACACCCCAAGGTATCGACACGCCCTTTATAAAGCCAACCACCACACAAAGCAAAAGCGAGAACAAAAGCGGCACAAAAACAACAAATGTCCGCCCAAGTGCCTTGCCAAAGTAGTACTCTTTAAGGCTTAGCGGGAAGCTTAGCACGTACTCAAGCAGGTTTGTGTCCCTGTCTTGGTTTATACTTCTAACGGTTGAAATGAGGATAAATATCGGCACGATGATGACGCAAATTTGTATAAACAAAAGTAGCGCCCTTGTTAGCCCAGAAAAGCCTAGCACGCGTGAGTCGGTCACTCCGCTAAATAAAAATCCTATCATCAAAGCAGAAAAAAGAAGCGCATAGATCGCAAACCACCTCGAGCGAAACGACTCTTTGACGTCAAGTTTTGCTATTAAAAAAAGGTTATTCACTCTTGCTCCTTAAATTTTCTTCTTTGATGATCTTGCCAAGGTCCATATAGACGCATCTATCAAGCAAATGAGCGATCTCATCTATGCGGTGCGAGATGAAAACTAGCGTCTTTTTTTGCGTAAAATTATCGAGCAAATTTTTAAAAGACTCTCTTGCTTTTACATCTAAATTTGCCGTTGGTTCATCAAACATCAAAATTTCGCTATCTTTGGCAAATGCGATGGCTATTAGCATCTTTTGCTTCATACCGCCAGAGAGCTTGTAAAAGGACTTATTTAAATTTGCATGCAGGTCAAGCTCTAAAAGCTTGCTAAATTTCTCAATATCTTCAAATTTAACATTTGAGCTTTTGCAGACAAACTCGCAAAGCTCACGCAGGC
This sequence comes from Campylobacter concisus, assembly GCF_002912425.1. Lineage (GTDB taxonomy): Bacteria > Campylobacterota > Campylobacteria > Campylobacterales > Campylobacteraceae > Campylobacter_A > Campylobacter_A concisus_AH. Next base: position 56,548 of record NZ_POYR01000116.1, on the reverse strand, counting down.
TAAATTTAAGTGGTGGCGGGGTTTGCGGCACAAATGAGATAAACTTTAACGCCTCTTTTCTATCTTTTAGGGTATTTACGCCATTTATCGCGACACTTCCGCTATTTGGCACAAACTCGCCCAAGATGATACGCATGAGCGAGCTTTTGCCAGCTCCATTTTGCCCAAGTATCGCTATCTTTTCGCCAGCTTTTACATTTAGACTGACGCTATCAAGTATCTTTTGCGAGCCAAAAATTTTCGTTACTTCTTTTATATCTATCAAAAAATTTCCTTATATGAGTTTCTTAAAGCCGTTGTCAAATTTAAGCGCATCTTGGTGGCACACGTCGATACACCTGCCACAAAGCGTGCAGTCAGCCCCAGCTATCCTAAAGAGCTTTTTACTATCATCAGTTTTTGCCCCCTTTTTTGTCATAAAAAGCACGTGTGGCACTAGGCAAACATCGGTGCAAACTAAGCAGTGATCGCACTTTTCTTTATCCCAGCTGACCTTTATCGCATTTGGCTTTGCTAGTAGCGAATAGGTCGCTCCAACAGGGCAGACATACCTGCACCATGCCCTGCGTGAAAAGAAAATTTCAACCGCGAGCATAGCCACAACTAGCCAGATAGCGTGAAAGTAGCCATAGATGATAAATCTTGAAAATATCCCAACGACGTTAAAAATTTCAAAGACAAGACTTGAGCTAGCAAAGCTAAGAGCCAAAAACAAAATGGTAAATATATAGCGCCATTTTGTGTCAAAAACTCGCGGTTTTACTATCTTTTTGGCGCGCAAATTTTCATGTATTTTCTCAGCTATCTCACTTATAAGCGAATATGGGCAAACCCACGAGCAAAAGCCCCTGCCACCAAAAATGATGTAAAAGGCTAAGATGCTAAGCGAGCCGATGAGCAAATTTACATGAATTTCATGCGTTGCCAAAAAGACTTGCAAGCTCATAAATGCATCTGCTAGGTGAAAGCCAAGTATCCTAGAAGCGCTGATGTCGCCCTCTAAAATTTGCACATCGACCCTGTATGAGAGCAAAAACAAAAGATGAACTAACACAATGGTGAAAATGCGCCAAAAACGTATGCTTGGGCGCTTTTTGCCATCTTTTGTAGTCGTTATTAGCGTGCTTAGAAAGCTTACGTTTCTAACGGTCGCACGAACGTTATATTTATCCATTTTTACTTTTTAAATTTAGAAATTTCATCAGCAAGGCTGTTTAGATCGCTATCGCTAACGTTTGTTAGCAGTCCCTTCATAAGCGTGTTTTGCACCTTGCCAGCCTTATAATCAGCTAGTTTTTTAAGAAGCTCGTCCTTGCTTAGATGAGTGATATCAGGCGCTACGACACCCTTGCCATTTGCGCCGTGGCACGGAGCGCAAGAGGTTAGATATTGCCTGCTAACGCCTTCATTTTGAGCCTTAGCTACGCTTAGGCTTAGCTCTTTTACCTTTTTTAGCTCATCTTCGCTGGCAAATTCCTCGCTAGACTTTGACTGCTCTTTTGAGATATTTTGCTCCACTTTTGGCTGAACACTAGCTTCTGTTTTCTCCTTTTTAGGCGGAGTTTGACTTAGCATAAACACCATGATGCCGCATATCAGCACCGCTAAAATGATCGTTATGATTTTTCCGATTTTCATTGTTTGCTCCTAAATTGCGCATTAAAATCGCTTATCTCTTTGGCTAGTTTTCTAATCTCACTCTCATCCATCTTTTTAACAAGATCACGCATTAGCACATTTACCTTCTCTTTGTTTTTATAAGCGTTTATCATCTTGAAAATTTCATCCTCGCTCTTTGTTAGAAGAGATGGTCCAATGATGCCATTTGCGTAGTCGTCGTGGCAGGCTGAGCACTTTGTGATGAAGTCCTTGCTAAGTCTGCCCTTTATAAGCCTTAAATTTATAGTTTGAAGCGGGCTTTTTACCATGGCAAGCGCTCCGATCTGGCGGCTTACGTTGTTGTCTTCAAGACCAAATTTGACGCTTTTTTCGCCGTGCATATCGTATTTTATAAATTCATTTTGCTTATTTGCGCTCTCATTATTTTCACTTTTTTCGACCTTTATGCTAGCACTTGTCGCTACTTTTGCGCCTTGCTCGCTAGCAGCCTCTTGCGCTTTGTCCTCGCTCTTTTCACAGCCGACAAATATCAACGCAGCAGCTATTAAAGGTATTATTACTCTCATTTTTTCTCCTTGTAAATTTCATCATAACTCATCTTTGGGGCGATATTTATGATCTTTGCTGGGCAGACCTCAGCACAAACACCACAACCAACACAGCCATTTTTTATAAGTGGTAAATTTGCCTCGCTCATCACTATCGCGCTATCGCCAACTGGACAAAGCGTGACGCAAAGATCGCAAATTTGACCGATCTTGCCTTTTATCTTATCTTTTAGCGCCTCTTCTCTGTCATTATAGGCTTTGCGATCAAGCAGATGTTTAACGCCAGCTTCGCTTAAATTTTCTCTTTTCACGCTCAAACAGGCAGCCGTGTCGCTTAAAACTGCAACGCCCATTTTGACATCGCCCACGACCTTTGTGGCGTGATCGAGCGCCCCGCTTGGACAGGCTAGCACACATGGGAAAAGGTCGCACAAGTAGCAGCCTCGCTCTTTGGCGTCAATGTGAGCTGAGCCACTTGAGTAGCCATCTTCTATATCAAGTAAATTTATGCTGTGATAAGGGCAAACTTGCACGCACTGACCGCATTTTACGCAAAGATCATCAAAGTCATCAACAGCACCTGGCGGCCTAAGATAGAGCTTATCGCCACTACTTTTTGGCAAAAACTTGCCTATGGCGTATCCAGCCACCGCTGCGGCTGAGCCAATTATCATAAAATTTCTTCTATCCACGTTTCGCCTTTAAAGCGTTGAAATTTGAAACATCAAGCGGTTTTATCCTAGGCGAACTATCTTCAAGTAGCTTTATCGGCTCAGAAAATGGAGCGAGTTTAGCTAAGAAATTTAAGACGCTAAAGACGCTTGAGCCGTAGAAAAACTGCAAATTTGGATAGTACTGCCAGAGCTGATCGATGTATGAGAGGTGCAAAAATGGCGTGTCGCCGTAGCCATCTTTATCTCTATCAAAGCTCTCATACTCGTCATAATAATTCTTGCTCCATCTATTTAGTAGCATCTTTTCGCCTGGGGTGTCGTTTACGACGATGTCCATGTTGCCGATAAAGTCGTTGTTTTCAAAGATGCTTGTGCCTTGCGTAGCGTGAAAATAGACGCCAACTACGTTGTGTAAAATTTTATTGCCTATAAAATTTATAGTTGATCCAGGCTGAAACGGCGAGTTATCAAGCAAGATGCCACGCGCATTATAGACAAGGGTGTTATTTTCTATCGTAAAGTCAGACACGTCCTTTAGCCCGATGCCGATGCCAAAAGCGCCGTCACTATCCATAACGAGATTGTTTTTTATATTTGAGCCAGCCGAATACATAAAAAACATACCAACAGCGTTGCCGATAAATTCGTTATTTTCGACTAAATTTTGATTAGCATACATGAAGTGAAGCGAGTATCTGCTGCCAACTGCCTTGTTGCTTAGAAATTTATTGTGACTTGCGTACCATGCGACCATGTCACGGCTGTCACGGATATTGTTGTGCTCAATCAAATTTTCATGGCTATACCAAAGTCTCACCGCATCGCCTCTAAAGCCAAGGCTAGCGCCCTTTTTTGAGGTGATATTGTTTTCAGTGATCTTTGAGCTACTGCACTCTTTAAAATCGATCCCAAAAAGCACGTCGCTTATGTCGTTTTTAGAAATTTCTACGTTATTTGCCTTGTCACAGCCTATGCCAGCGTCAAGCTCGCCAAGGTCGTTGCCACTGCCACTTATCTTTAAATTTTTAAGTGTCACATTTGAAGCGATGATCTTTACGACCGTGCCTTTGCCGCTCCCTTTTATATGGGCATTTTTGCCCTCACCGATGATGCTAAGGGGCTTATTTATCGTTATGCCACCTTCATAAACGGCGTCGCCTAGCTTTATCACATCGCCAGGGCTAGCGTTATTTATCGCATCTTGAAGGACGTTTGCAAAGCCAAAAAGTGGCAAAAAGGCAAGGGCAAATTTACAAATTTTACGCATTTAGCTCTTTTTTCTTTGAAAAGACCGCAAGTATGCAAAGCACGCTCATCACCATCATCACCCAAAAACCGATAGTTGGATAAGAGTGCGTAGTAAAGTGCGCCACGCTACCATCGCCTAAAACGGTTGGCATAAATGGCTTGATTTTAAAGGCGCCCCACTCTTGCATGTTGTGTCCGTACCAGTATAGCCAGCCCACAAATGCACTCATAAATAGCACAGGTGCGATGATGGTTGGCACCATGAGAAGTGAGTTAAATTTACCGTCATAGTATAAAAACGCAAGCATGCAAAGTGTGGCGATAAGTAGATAATAAGGTGCGATCGCTCGCTCTAAATTTCCGCCATGCTCCATAGGATACATGCCGATGTAGTGGTTTATCGTATTCATCTCGTGCACATCGCCACTATATCCATCTACGTGAAAATATACTGGGATGCCATCTGGAAAGGCTGCCTTTGGATAGTTTGGCGCTTCAAGAGATACGTACCAGATAGGAAAAGATGGTGTGCCGATCTCTGCTTTTTGCTCGATCATCTTATGAAGATCACTTGCCACCTCTTTTGGTAAAAGGTGGTTTTTATACTGAAATGAGCTATAAAGATCGTAGATAGTGTAAGCATAAGATGGTAGCTCGTCGCCATTAGCTATACGCTCTTTTGCTCCGTGCCAGCCAAGAACTGGCAGAGTAAAACAAACGCTCATGATGATTAGTGCAACAATGGTATAAATTTTATATTTACTCATAATCTCTCCTTTAAATTTTAAAATTTAGCCTGCGAAAAAGTTAAATTTTAAAATTTAAAAGGGGCAAAAAATGCCCCTTAAAACTACATACCTGCGTTTTCGTCTATCCATTTTAGATACTGGATGATATTTTTGATCTCTTCGTCGTTCATGTGCTGATTTGGCATTCTAAGTTTAAAGAAATCAATCATCGCTTTAACGTAGTCGTCGTTATAGAATTTAGCAGGATCTTTTATGAAGTCTGCTACCCATTTTTCGCCGTTTTCATGTCTTAGCAAGACACCAGTTAGGTCTGGACCTGAGCTTACTTGACCGATAACGTGGCAGCCATTACATCCGCCTTTTAGATAAGCTTCTTCGCCTTTTGCAGCAGCTGGGCTCATCGGAGTTGCGATCTCTTTAGCTAGGTTATTTTTAGCTCTTAGACCAACGTCGGCAGTTTTTACCATGTATTGCCATACTTGATACTCCCAAAGGATAGCGCCATTTACGTCGCCTTTTTTGTAAGCTTCGTCAGCTTTAGCTTTTACCTCTTTGATATGGCCGTATTGATCAAGTGCGTCATCAACCAAAGCTTTTACTTTTGGATATTTCTCATAATGTTTCTCTTTTAGGTATTTAACAACCTCTTGGATAACATCATCAGTTGCTTTGTTAGTTGCGATTACTTTGTCGTACTCAGCTTTTAGAGCCTCTGGGCTTAGAGTTTTTAGCTTGCTATTTTTTGCAGATTCATATTTTTTATTTGGATCTTTAACAAGTAAGTAACCCATCATCTCTAGGTGAAGTGCTGAACAAAACTCGGTGCAGTAGTATGGGAAGACGCCTTCCATATCAGCTACGAAATTTACTGAAGCAGTTTTGCCAGGCTCAAGTGAAGCGTGGATGTTGTAAAGGTCGATGCCAAAGCCGTGAGTCTCATCTTGAGCGCGCTCTAGGTTTGTTAGGTGAATTGTTACGTTATCGCCTTTATTTACCTCGATGTGCTCTGGGTTGATGTGACTTCTGATCATTGTTGCATAGACAGTTACGTTTTTGCCGTTTCTCTCAACTCTTTCTTGACCAGCTAGAGTTACATATGGGCTTGCTTCGCCTGTTCTTGAGTTTGTACCCATGTTGTAAGTAAGCGCTGGAGTTAGCTTGCTAGCAGCTATTGAAACAACGTCGTGTGGCTCACCAAGTGGGATCGGCATATCATAGATTAGCTCCATTTTTGGACCATTGATGTCGATTAACTGGTGGTTTTGTGGGTGAAGCGGGCCAACTGGGTTGAAGCGATCGATTGAAAGTTTATCAAGAGCGATTGCATATTTGCCAACTGGTTTTGCTGATTTGCCCTCCATTGTGTCAAGGTGACCGATGTTGTAATGAACATTTACTTTATCAAGCACTTTTAAATTTTTGTAGTCCCATTTTACGATTTGACTATCAACGTAAAGTGAAGTATATACTACGCCATCTTGTGAGTCAAATGATGTATGCAGTGGTCCAAGGCCTAGTTCGACTTGTCCGTGCATTGTCTTTTCTCTATCTAAGATAGGTATGCCGTATGGGTCAGTGCCAGCGTACTCTTTTTTGTCGATTAGCTCTTTGATCTTTTTAAAGTCATAAACTGATGCGTGAGTATCAAGCTTACCGCCAACGATGATGTATCTACCATCTGGTGTTACATCACAACCGTGTGGGCTCTTTGACTCTGGGATCAAAAATAGGGCTCCAGCTTTTACAGCAGCTTCTATCGTAATCACTCTATGACCATTTATAACTTTGTAGTTTTTCTTGTCTTGTGCAAGTTTTTCTAAAATTTGCCAGTTATAAACGTGCAAGAAGTCGGTGTCATTTCTACTAGCACCTGCCTCAAATGGAGGAAGACCTTTTTCGATACCACCTGTATACATCTCAGTGTTTATTGAGTTTGTAAAGCCCCAGCCATAGCTCTCGCCCTTACCAGCGTCGCTTAGGTCTTGCCAGTATGGAGGAAGCTCAAGAGAGAAAGATGCTTTCTCGTCGATCTTGCCTTTTGGATAGTCAAATTTCCAAAATGTCACAGCGCCTCTATAAACGGCTTCGTAGTCGTCCATTGAGTGATAGTTGTCATCAAGTGGAGCTGCGTACTGGCTAGCTTCGATGACGTACTCGCTGTTTGGAGTGATGAAGCTACCGCCGTGCTCACTCTTCATGATAGGATTTACGACCATTTGAGTTGTCTCAAAGTCTTTTAAATTTATAACAGCGATCCTTGGGTTTGCCTTGTCGTTGATAAATAGATAATCACCAACATACTCACCATTTTTCTCAGTGAAATTTGGGTGGTGTGTATCGCCCCAAGTTATCTCTTTGCCCCTGATGTTGCCTTGTTTTAAAACGGCTTTTGACTCATCGTCATAGCCATATCCTTGCCAAGGCTCTGGGGTGAAAACGCCGATGTATTTGTAAATTCTCATCGACGGAACGCCATAAACTAGCACTTGACCACTCTGCCCGCCAGATGAAAAGACGATGAAATCATCTTTTTTACCGCTTGGCTGGTAAGTCTTAGCAGCTGCAAGGACATCTTTTTCGCTTAGCCCGCGCTCTTTCATGACTTTTTCAAGGTCACTACTAGCAGCACAAGCAGCAGTTAAAGATAGTCCAAGCAGTGCAGCACTTGCGACACAAAATAACTTTTGCATTTACTCTCCTTTTTAAAATGAATTTATCTCTAAACTCTTTGTCTTATTACCTAGATCCACGCCAACAAGCACGTTTTTATCTATAAAAATTTCTTTTATCTCGCCGCTAAAAAGCTCTTTTTTGCCCTTTAGCTTAAAGCTTTTGTCAAATTTATAGATCGCTCCGTCCTCGCTAGCTACTAAAACCTCATCTCCCGCGCACGCAAGAGCTGAAATTTTAGATCTTAAAACTTGTTTTTTAGCTCCACTTTTAAGATCTAAAATTTCTCCGTTTCTAAAGCCTATGAAAATTTCATCATCGCTAAATTTACAAGCACTAATGGGCGCAAAGCCAACGCTTTTTTGCTCTTTTGCGTTAAGCTTGCTATCAAGCAAAAATACCTTGCCATTAAAGCTTGTAAAAAACACTCCCTCGCCAAGCGATAAAAAGCTAGAAATTTTATAAACATTGTTAAAATTTTTTGATATAAATTTTTTAGAACTCTTGTCAAAAATAGCGATCGTTACGATATTTGCCATATCGCAAGCGACGTAAATTTTCTCTTTATCTAGCAAGATATTTGAAACCTTACAGCCAACATTTGGCAGTGCAAATAAAAATTCCTTCTCGCTAGCTACCCTTACAACCTCGTTGTTTAAATTTGCAACGTAAAAAGAGCTCTCATCAAAAGCACATCTTTGATCTTTGTAAATTTTCTCCTTTAGCCCTAGGCTTTTTGTCTCGCCATCTTTTACAAAGATGATGTTTTGACTATTTTCATCGACGAAGCAGCCCTTACTCTCAGCAAAAAGCGCTATCAAAGATAAGCTAAGACATAGCAGAAATTTCATTATCTAGGTTGCTTTCATCGTAAATTTAAAATTAACAAAAATATACATATTCATATCTTAAAAGCAAATTAGAAGTTAATTTGTTTTCTTAAGCTTTTAAAGAAAAATATCAATAATTTTTTTTAAATTTTGCTATTTACAATAAATAGACTTTGGAATTTAATGGATAGAAATATATTTTTGATAAAATTTATTATCTATAAAAATTCGTATTTTAGGCTTTTTTGCATTAAAAATTTAAATTATAAATATTTCTTTAAAAAAATTATTTAAATTATATAATTATATTAAGAAATGAAAAATTTCTCTCGCCTTTTGAACAAAGCTTAAATTTTAGATTTTTGATATTTTTTGCTTAAATTTGCTGATAACTTAAATTTGTTTAAATAGGCTATAATCCACCAAAAAAAGGAGAGATAATGCTAACACATTTAGATGAAAAAGACCGTCCAAAGATGGTCGATGTAAGCCCAAAAGATCCAACTAAAAGAGTAGCAACAGCTAGTGGGATCATCAAAATGAGCAAAGATGCCTTTACGGCGATCAAAGAAAACACAGGCAAAAAAGGCCCAGTCATCCAAACAGCCGTTGTCGCTGCGATAATGGGCGCTAAAAAGACAAGCGAGCTAATACCTATGTGCCATCCACTGGCCATTTTGGGCGTGGATTGTGACATCGAGGAGCTGCCTGAAATTTGCGCTTTTAAGCTTTTTGTAAGCGTAAAGATAGAGGGTAAAACAGGCGTCGAGATGGAGGCGCTAACAGGCGTAAGCGTGGGACTTCTTACTATTTATGATATGGTAAAAGCCATAGATAAAGGTATGGAGATCAGTAGCATCGTACTAGAGAGCAAAAAAGGAGGCAAAAGTGGCGAGTATATGCGATCTAAATAATAAAAAACCAAAGATCGACTACCCAACACACTGGGAGTACAAAGTGATCTTTGATGCGAGTGATGAGGCAGAGGCAAAGGTGAAAGATATAGTAAAAGATAGGGAATTTAAGCTAGTTTTTTCTAAATTTAGCAAGGATAAAAAGTACGCGAGCTATGATCTAACCGTGCTAGTTTTGAGCGAAGAAGAGAGGCTCGAGATATTTTCAGCCCTAAAACACGAAGCAAAATACGTTTTATAAGGTAAAAATATGGATAAACTTGAGCAAAATTTACGTGATTATAAAGATAGCGAGGGGCTACTAACTAGCATAAAGGCTCTTTGCAACGACTTTTTTAAGGACGTCTCAGACAAAGATGAAAACGCACTGCCTGATCTTTTGAAGCAAAAGATGAATGAGCTTTACAACAAGATGGACAAAGAGAGCCTCATAAATGCCAAAAATCTAAAAAGCGCGATGGAGGGGATAAATCAAGCTCTAGTTAGCGGCGAAGAGAAGGAGCTTTATGAGCTATTTGATAAAAGAGATGAGACAAATAGAGCCATCGAGGCAAAGCGTGAAGAGATAAAAAATAGGCTAAAAATTTCATTTGAAGCGGCTGAAGAGGTCGTAAAAGATAGAAATTTTGGCGAAAAAGAGGAAATTTTAGAGCTTTTAAACAATGCGATCATTAGAGAAACGAGAATGCTTGGCATCTTAAAAGAGAGCGCTCAAATCGCTTTTCTAACGACGCTTGAGGGCGCAAAGGACGTAGAAGAGACCGCTGGCGCGATAGCTAAAAATATGACCTATTCTGCGATAAGAGGTGGGGAGTTTAGCAAGGAGCGCATCCTTGAAATTTCAAAAAATATCATCAGTGCAGCGGGGAATTTAGCAAATGAGGGACACATCTTTGCAAAAGAGCTCATAAAAGGCGCGATAAATGGCACAAGAGATGGCATTTTAAGAGCTATTGAAAAGCTAAAAGATGAGGCTAAATTTGCTCCAGACGAGCTAAGGCTAAACTCACAACTTTTAAATTTAAAAAACGTAGATGAAGAGTTTATAGCGCTTCTTAAAGAGCTTGAAAACGAATTTGATGGCGTAGCTAAAAGCGAAATCGAAAGCGTGATAAATAGCGAGCTTGACACAAATCTAGCAAAATTTAAACGCATAAGCGATCAAGCGATAGAGCAGATCAGCTCAAGGCTTGAAGAGCTAAAGTCAAACGGCGTTGCAAAGCTTGTGAGCGAGGCAAATAATAAATTTGAAGCTCTAAAGCAAGAGCTAAACGACAAGAGCAAAAAGCTAAAGCTAAATTTTGACGCTAATGACAAGCTTGAAGGCCTCAAGCAAGATATCGCGGAGTTTGAGAAAAAGGCGAACGACAAGCTTGAAGATATCAAACAAATGGATATAAAAACAGAAGCTAAGAAATTTGGCGACAGAGCCTATCAAGCCGCAAAAGACTTTTTAAACGTCATAAAAAAAGATAAAAAAGATGAGTAAATTTGCCAAGCTTTTTGGCAAATTTATCATTTTGGCTAGGTCTTAGCCCAGCCATTTTACAACTTAAATTTATAAAAATAGATAGAGCAAAAACGCACCCAAGATCAAGCGGTAGATGACAAAAGGTAGCATCCTGATCCTTGAGATGATCCCCATAAATAGCTTCACGCAGATATAAGCACTAACTGCACTTATGATGACGCCAAGGGCGATGTCACTCCAAGGCAAGGCGTTTGGATCTTTTATAAGCTTGATACTCTCAAGTCCGCCAGCTAGAATGATGACTGGGATCGAAAGTAAAAATGAGAAATTTGCACTACCTTTGTGGCTAAATCCTAAAAATAAAGCTGCTGTCATCGTTATACCTGATCTTGAGACGCCAGGGATGAGCGCCACAGCCTGTGCTAAACCGATGATAAGAGCAAATTTTATGGTCATTTCGTATTCGCTTTTATTTGTCGAGCGAAGATCAGCAAAGTAAAGTGCGATGCCAAAGATGATAGTTGTAACTGCGATCACAACGCCGCTTCTTGCGTACTCTTCGATCACGTTGTTAAACAAAAGTCCAAAAATCCCCACTGGGATAGTGGCAAATCCAACGCACCAGACAAGCAGGCTATCGCCCACCATCTTTCTTTGCGCGATCGAGGCAAAAAAGTCGCGAAGTAGCTTAAAAATCGTATCTTTAAAATAAAAAAGTATCGCGCTTAGCGTACCAACATGCACTGCCACGTCAAAAGCAAGACCTTGATCTGGCCAGCCAAGTAGCTTTGGCACCAAGATGAGATGAGCCGAGCTTGATATCGGCAAAAACTCGCTTATGCCTTGCACCAAGGCCAAAACGATAACGTGAGAAATTTCCATAAAATGCCTTTTTTTGATTTTAGATTGCAGCTGGGGATTTTACTCCCCAAAGTTAAATTTTATATAAGTTCGCTAGCAAAATTTGCAAGCTTTTGCGGAGTAAATCCGAAGTGGTCAAATAGCTCGTTCGCCTTACCGCTGGCGCCAAAGCTGTTCATGCCATAAACTGCGTCAGCAAATTTATACCACTCATAGCCAGTTGCGGCCTCAACTGCGATAATGGTTGTATTTTTATCTAAAATTCTAGCCACATACTCAGCTGGCTGCTCGCAAAGTAGGTCAAAACAAGGCGCTGATACGATGTTTGCACCGATACCCTGCTCAGCTAGAAGTGCGGCTGCTTTTACGCAGAGTGAGACCTCGCTGCCGCTTGCTATAAATGTGATTTTCGCATCTTTTACCGAGCTTAGCAGATATGCGCCGTTGCTAACCTCACCAAATTCGCCTTTTGCAAGTGGGTCAAGCCCTTGGCGACTAAGCACAAATGCGCTTGGAGCGTTTAAATTTAGAGCCGCTTGCCAGCTAGCTGCGTTTTCGTTGCCATCAGCTGGACGGAAAGTGTAGAAATTTGGCATCGCTCTAAATGTGCTAAGCTGCTCGATAGGCTGATGTGTCGGACCATCTTCGCCAACGCCGATGCTATCGTGTGTGAAGACAAAAAAGTGCTTGATGCCCATTAGCGCTGCTATCCTCGCACTTGGCTTTAAATAGTCGCTGAAGATGAAAAATGTCGCTGAAAATGGCAAGAAAAGGCCGTATCTAGCGATGCCGTTGTTAATAGCTGCCATGGCATGCTCTCTGATGCCGTAGTGGATATTTTTACCATTTGGGAAGTCACCCATGCCCTTTAGCTCAGTCTTGTTTGACGGAGCAAGATCTGCGCTACCACCGATAAAGCCAGGGAGTTTTTTAGCTATCTCATTTAAGATAACGTGGTTTGTATCTCTTGTGGCTAGTTTTTTGTCGCTAAAGTCTGGAAATTCGATCTTGCTAAAGTCTGGATTAAGAAGTGAGTTTAATAAATTTTTGCCTTCAATGCTTAACGCCTCAACCTTTTTGTTCCACATCACCTCTTCAAGATCGCCCTTTTCAACTGCGCCTCTAAATCTTAAAAGCACGTCCTCGTCGATAGCAAATTTCTTCTCAGGGTCAAAGCCAGCTGCGGCCTTTGCCTTTTTGATGATCTCCTCGCCAAGCGGTGCGCCGTGGCTGTGGTGGCTGCCTTCAAGCTCCATTGCACCACGTGCTATGTGCGTGTTTGCGATGATTAGATATGGCGACTCTTTCTCGCTAGCTTGCTCTAACGCAAATTCGATCTGGTTGAAGTCATGTCCGTCGATGCGTGCGACCTCCCAGCCCTGTGCCTCAAATCTTGCCTTGACGTCCTCGCTAAATGCGATCGCTGTGTCGCCCTCGATCGTGATGTTGTTTGAGTCGTAGATGAGCACAAGGTTGTCTAGTCTTAAATTTCCTGCGATTGAACATGCCTCGTAGCTTATGCCCTCTTCAAGATCGCCGTCGCCGCAAAGGCAGTAAATTTTATGATCGATTATTTTATTATCTGGCTCATTTAGCACGTTTGCAGCGTATTTTTCTGCCATGGCTAGGCCAACTGCATTTGCTACGCCTTGACCAAGTGGGCCAGTAGCCACCTCAACGCCTGGAGTGTGAATTTCTGGGTGTCCTGGGGTGTTTGAGCCAAGCTGGCGAAATTTCTTAAGCTCATCTAGGCTTAGATCGTAGCCAGTTAGATGTAAGAAGCTATAGACCAAGCTTGATGCGTGACCACCGCTAAAAACGAGCCTATCTCTGTTTAGCCATTTTGGATTTTTAGGGTTGTGTTTTAAAAAGTTGCTTAAAACCACCATGATATCGGCTAGGCCCATAGGAGCACCTGGGTGTCCGCTGTTAGCGTTTTGCACCATATCAGCGCACAAAAATCTTATAGTATCGGCTTGTTTTTTTAGCATATGATCTCCTTTTATTGCGTCAGATTATACAAAAAAGTGATTAAAACTTGCCTTGCGTTTTTGCCCAAAATGTCTAAAAAGTGATATAAATTTACGAAATTTACGCACTATCTTAGATGCTTGTCTGTAAGCCCTAAGATCATCTTTGCAATGTTTGCATCTATCTGCTTTAGTGCCTCTTCTATCTCGCAAATAAGCTCATCTTTTTTCTTTTTTGCGCCAGATAGACCTAGTAAATTTGTAAATGAGTTTTTAGCTAGATCGTTATGCACGGGCTTTCCAGCGGCCGCTTCGTCGCTTGTAAGATCGATGATATCGTCTTGTATCTGAAAAGCAAGCCCAAGCTTTAGGCCGATATCATAAATTTTATCGCACTCTTTTTCGTCTAAATTTACTATCACAGCGCCCATTTTTAGGCTAGCAGCGATGAGCTTTGCGGTTTTGTGGATGTGTAAAAAGACTAGCTCATCAAGGCTTAGCATCTTGCCAGAGAGGCCAAATTTAGCCTTTGCTCTTTTGATGTCCTCTTTGTTTGTATTTTCAAAAAAACAATCCAGCGCCTGCCCTAGCACCATGCCGCTAACACCAGCATTCTGGCTTAAAATTTCAACGCACTTTATACGAGTGTCGGCTGGTAAATCGGCACGTGAAATTTCATAAAAAGCATGCGTATTTAGCGCATCTCCTGCAAGTATCGCAGTCGTCTCGTCGTATGTTACGTGAAGCGTTGGTGTGCCGCGCCTTAGGCTTGCGTTATCCATAGACGGCAGATCATCGTGGATGAGCGAGTATGTGTGCATCATCTCAAGCCCCAAAGCCACTCTCATCGCCTTTTGCGTGAGGCTTTTATCGACATTTTCGACCACACCAAGAAGCAAAAGCGCCCTAAAGTGCTTGCCTCCAGCCTTTAGCATAACGCCAAGTGCCTCCTCGTAGTAAGGATGAAAGCTAGGCGCCTTTGGCAAATTTGCATTTAGAAATTTTACGAAGTCCTCAAGTAGGCTCATTTTGGCACTCTTGCAAAGAACTGAAAGTCGTTTCTAGTAAATAAAAGCACGAAATTTTGCAGATCGCTTATCTTTTCTAAAAGCTCCTCGCGGCTGCTCACGCTCTCTTTGTTGTAGCCTAAAATTTTATCGCCGATCTTGATGCCAAAGATGTCGGCATTTGACTTTGGCTCGACCTTAGTAACTACTAAATTTTTATCAACCGTGATACCATAATCCACCAAAACTTTATCATCTAGCAAGCTTTCAGGCGACTTTGGCATGACATTTAAATTTGGCAGATCAAGGCTTGAAGGAGCGTCAATGTCGAGGCTTTGGTTAAATTTCACATCCCCGCTTACTGGCACTTGAAAGAGTAGCTCCTGCCTATCACGCTTCACTATGATGTCCAGTTTTGCGCCCTTTGGAGCAAAAAGCACCATCTCATTTAGCTCTCTTAGGCTCTTTGGCTTGATACCATTTACACTAACAAGCTCATCATCAACCATCATCATCTTGCCGCGGCCTAGTGGATCAACAAGACCCACAAAAAATTTATCCTCTTTTTGTAAGAATTTCACGCCGATATCGCCGTAATATACATCATCGTAAGATACAAAGTGCTTTAAATAGCGGTTTGGTATAAATTTATCAGCTCCAACAGCTATGCCTATCATCTTGCAACAAGGCGTGTTTATCTCGCCAGTCGCGTTATACTCGAAGCTTAGCGTATCAAAGTCGCCTAAATTTTGCCCCAAAGACTTGATGTGACCCATGACGGTGTTGTTTGCATCGTTTAAAATGCCAACCCAAGTGCTCTTTTTGATGCGCTCCTCGTTGGTCTCATCAGCCATCACAACAGGGCTTAGCTCCTTGCTAGAGCGCACTAAGAAAAGCTGCAAATATGGGTCAAATTTGACATATTCTCCAAGCGGGGCTCCGTCACTTTTTGGCACTGCGATCAAATTTTTAGTGATAGCCACGCCAAAGTGTTTATTTACCGAGACGATTGAGTTTTTGTTCTTTTCAAAGCAGGCGTTAAAGTCCTCTTGAGTAGGCCTAGGATCGGCGTTTAGGCAAAGTGCTGATAGCAAAAATGCAAGGGCAAATTTATATTTTAATCTCATTTTATCCCCATCGAAGCAAGGCCGCCAAGCATCCTTGAAGCGGTGTTTTTCTTATCGGCCTCAACTGATTTTAGCACGTCATTTACGGCGCTTATTAGCAAAATTTGCATACTCTCTTTATCTTCAAGCAAGCTATCATCTATGCTGATATCAAGTATCTCGCCGCTGCCGTTTGCTCTAACACTCACCAGTCCACCGCCACTTTTTGCTCCAAATTCTTTATTTTTGCTCTCTTCTTCCATCTGCTTGGCCTGCTTTTGCACATCCTCAAGCATCTGCCCCATCTTTGAAAAGTCAAATCCCTCAAACATCGCCTACTCCTTTATGATCTCGTTTTTGTTATTTACATGCACGATGGTTGGCTTAAATTTCTTAGCCTTTTTAAATTTCATACTAGCATAAGCCACGATGATGACCACGTCGCCAACGCAGACCTTTCTAGCAGCTGCGCCGTTTAGACAAATTTCGCCTTTTTTGCCCTTTATCACGTAGGTGGCAAATCTCTCGCCGTTATTTACGTCTAAAATTTCAACCTTTTGATTTTCTATCAAATTTGCAGCTTTTATAAGCTCCTCGCCGATGCTGATCGAGCCAACATAGTTTAAATTTGCGTCTGTTACGACGGCTCTGTGGATCTTACTAGCTAAAATTTCTATATTCATTTTTACCTCTTTAAAAGCTCTTTTACTACTTCTTTGTCGCTAAATGGGTGCTTGACGCCCTTTATCTCCTGATATGGCTCGTCGCCTTTGCCAAGTATGACAAGCGCCCAGCCAGGTTCTAGCTTGCTAATGGCTAGCGCGATCGCCTCTTTGCGGTTGGCGTTTCGTATCAAATTTTCATTTTGGCTCATGCCAGCGCAAATTTCATCGATTATGCTCTCTGGCTCTTCGCTTCTTGGATTATCACTTGTAACGATGCAAATTCTTGCGTATTTTTGGGCTATCGCTCCCATTTTAGGGCGCTTTGTCCTATCTCTGTCGCCGCCTGCGCCAAAGACCGCGATCAAATTTAGATGTCTAAGCGAGTTTAGCACCTTTTCGATGCCATCAGGCGTATGGGCAAAATCCACGATGACTAGCGGATCGGTGCTAACGACCTCCATCCTGCCACTCACTCCCCTAAATTTACTTATCGCCTTTGAAAGTGCGGCCGCTTCTGGGCGCTCTAGCAGGCAAACAGCTCCAAGAGCGGCGATTAGGTTATAGAGATTAAACTCGCCTTGAAGGCTTGAGTCTATCTCCACATCGCCATTTGGCGTCTTGATAACTGCGTCTATGCCGTCTTTTAGCCCATAAACTATCGGCGCAAAGCTAGCTGGCTTTTTGAGTGCGTATGTGTAGGCGTTTTTTGGGTTAAATTTAACTCCACCATCGTCAATGTTTATGAGTTTTACGCTCTCATCGTCAAAGAAGCTTGATTTTACCCTAGCGTACTCCTCCATGCTCTTGTGGTAGTCTAGGTGATCTTGCGTTAGGTTTGTAAAAATTTTAAGAGCAAAATTTAAGCTCTCTATGCGTTTTTGAGCGATCGCGTGTGAGCTAACCTCCATCACGAAGTACTCACAGCCCTGTTCGCTGGCTGCTTTGAGATATGAGAGCGTCTTTAAAATGGCACTTGTCGTAAGCGCCTTGTCATCTATCTGCTCACCCTCTATAAAAGCCCCTCTAGTGCCACTTAGCCCGCATTTTTTGCCTAACTTTCGCAGGGTCTCGTAGATAGCCGCAGCCGTTGTGGTCTTGCCATTTGTCCCTGTGATGCCAACTATCTTTAAGCTTTCATCTATTTTTAAAAGCTTTTTGCACTCTTCAAGGGTGATTATTTTAGCGCCGTTTTTTGCCGCAGCCTCTGCAAATTTCGCATTTGCAGTAGTTTGCACAAAGTATGCACCCTGTTCGCACTCGTTTGAGTCATCTGTTATGAAGCTATTTTCTACTGATATTTTCATCGTTTTGTCTTTTTTGTATCTCTTTAAAAAGCTGATCTATACGCTCGTCGCCGCCAAACATCACCGCCGCACTCTCAAGGTAGTTCATGCTCATATCGATGAAGTCATTTTTTATCAAATTTCCTAAAAATTCCAAAAAATCGTCTTTGTTTGAGATCATGACCTTCGTTGAGAACATGATGTTTTCAAAGACCTTTTTAAAGCTGCCGTCCTTATAAACAGCCCTTTTAAAGTCCTCGTAGCTGATCGCGTCTTGCTCTTCAAAATACTCGCTCTCCTCGTCTCTGGACTCTAAAATTTTTAAAATTTCCTCCATGCCCTCGTCGTCCTCGCCAGCTCTTACCTTAGCCATGTAGTAGTCAAACAAGAGCTTTGCCTCCTCGGCATTTTCCTCGCCAAGAGAGCAAATTTGTATCAAAAATAGCAAATTTTTCTCTTGCGTCTTTTCGTAGGCTAGTGAAAAGTAAAAGATCGCATCTTTAAATTTAGAGCGTTTGAAATATTTTATGCCTATTTTTTTATAATCTATCAATGTCAAATTCCTCGCCTATTGGGACATTTATGACCTCAAGCTCTGGATGAATGTCTATGCGAAGCTGCCTTTCGATGCCGTATTTTAGCGTGGTTGTGCTAGCTGCGCATCCGTGGCAATGCCCTGTGAGTCTTACATAAATTTTGCCGTTTTTTATGCCAAGTAGCTCCATGCCGCCGCCGTCATTTTCAAGCATCGGTAGCACCTTTTGCAAACTCGCAGTCACTGGTTTTAAAAGCTCTTCATCACTAAATGGGATCATATTTTTTCCTTAAATTTTTTAGCTATTATAGCAGATAAAGTGCAAACAAACGTTTTTTAGGCTTTTTCTGGGGGCATTTTGGCTTTAAATTTTGGTGGTTTTTTGTGAGAAAAAAGGGCAAATTTGCCCTTTAAATTTAGTTTAGTAGAAGTGATTTTATATCTATTTTATGCTCTATCATCTTACTTTCAAGCATAAATTCTTGCGTAGCTTCAAGCGCTTTTATATCATCAGCCGTGATCTTTGAGCTAAAGTCGTACTGAGGATACATACTCTTTACCGCCTCTATGCTAAGCCCAGTCTCTTCAGCTGTAAATTTAAGCGCCTCATCCTCGTTTGATTTGATGTAGGCCAAAATTTCATCCTGAGCCTTTTTAAATTTCTCAACTACATCTTTATGCTTTTTATAAAACTCTCCGCTTGTTGCCGTGACGATGACTGGTGTGATGACGCCTTTGCCAGTTGTCACTACATTTAGGCCTGATTTTTGAGCGTTGTAGGCCGCTGGTCCTGCAAGAAGCGCTGCATCGACGCTGCCGTTTTCAAGTGCAGCTTGCGCAGCTGGGATACCCATAGAGATGAACTCTACGTCGTTTATGCTAAGTCCGCCAAGAGCTAGGTATCTCACCAAAAGCTCGTTTAAGATGGTGCCTTTTGGGCCTGCTACTTTTTTGCCTTTTAGATCTTTTGGCGACTTGATGTTTTTATCTTTAGAAAATATAACAAAGGCCTCTGGTGCCCTTGAATAGGCGCTTATGATCTTTATATCAGCCTTATTTGCCGCTGCAAGTATGACCGAAGTGCCGCCAACGCAGTTTAAAAACTGGAGCGAATTTGAAGCGAGCGCTTGCGTTTGCTTAGCACCCGAGGTGATTTCGGAGTATTCGACCAGCATGCCAAAAGACTTTGCGTAAAAGCCTTTAAATTTATCGACGATCGATGGGACGTTTAGCGGCGATTTGACGTAGGTCATGCCGATCTTATCTAAGCCCTCGCTTGCGTTTGCAACTAGACAAAGCAAAGAGGCCGCGCACAAAACCTTAAAAAACTTTCTCATACTTGCTCCTTTTAAAAATTTTCAAGATTATATAATCTTTTGCTTCATTTTGGTTTTAATTATCATTTTATTTGCCTAAATTTCACTCAAAATTTTGCGTTTTATCGCTATTAGCTCCTCGCTTAGCAGATCTCTTGGCCTTGCTAAATTTGATAGCTCGTAGCTTGACTTTATCCCGCCCTTTTCAAGCAAGATGATCTCATCAGCCAAAAATAGCGCCTCGTCGATGTTATGAGTGACAAAAAGGATGGTTTTGCCAGCTTGTATTTTTAGGATTTCAGCTTGCATGCTAGCTCTCGTAAATGCATCAAGCGCGGCAAATGGCTCGTCCATTAGGATCAAATTTGCCTCATATGCAAGCACCCTTGCAAGCGAAACACGCGAGCTCATACCGCCAGAGAGCTGCGAAACTGCGGCAAATTTAAAGTCGCTAAGCCCTATCATCGATATCAAGCTATCTATCTTTTCAGCCTCGATATCCTGCTTTTTAAGAGGAAAAACGATGTTTTCATATACGTTTAAAAACGGCATGAGACGGGGCTCTTGAAAGACAAAGCCGATCTTTGCTTGCTCTTTAAATTTTATCTCGCCCTGACTTACGCTCTCAATACCAGCAACAAGCCTTAAAAGCGTAGTTTTGCCACAACCGCTTCTGCCAAGTATGACAGTGATCTTATCTTTTTTTATGCTCAAATTTAGCTCTTTTAAGACATCGATACGCTTTTCGCCTATAAAAAAATGCTTGGATAAATTTGAAATTTCTATCATTTCTCACCTCGTAAAAGGCTAAATTTCGCTATCAAAAGCAAAAAGAGCCTATCTATGAGCACGCCGCAAATGCCGATCGTAAAAATGCCCACAAATATCCTATCCGCATGTGAGAGCTCCTCTGCATCAAGGATTAAGTAGCCTAGCCCGCTTGAAGCCGCTATCATCTCCGCTCCGATGATCGCGCGCATGGCGTAGCCAAAGCCTATTCGTATGCCGACAAAGATATCTTTTAGCGCGCTTTTTAAGATGATCTTGTAAAAAATTTCAAATTTGCTAAAACCAAAAATTTTACCGACTTCGATGAGCTTCACGTCGCAGCTCGTTAGCCCCTTTTGGATGCTTAGAAACATCGGGAAAAACGAGGCTAGGATGATAATGATGATCTTTGGCGTCTCGTTTATACCAAACCAAAGCACCAAAATGGCGATCAAACTAAGCGGCGGGATATTTCTAAAAAACTCCAGTATCCACTCGTAATAAACACTGATCTTTGGCAAAAGTGCCGCTATACCGCCAAGCACGAGCGCTAGGGCAAACGAGAGAGCATATCCTGCAAATATACGCTTAAAGCTGATGATCGTATGCGTAGCAAGCTCGCCGCTTAGGCTCATGCTATACATCGTCTTTAGCGTAGATAGCGGACTTGGCAAGATATACGGCGTGAAAATTTCTAGCTCGCAAACGACCTGCCAGATGGCAAAGATCACTAGGATCAAAACACTCTTTTTAAAAATCTCCCTCACAGCCCATCTCCGTTGTGACAGCCGTTTTCGCAGTATAAAAGCTCGATGATCTGGTAGTTTTTAAGCTCGCTAAATTTATATGAAAGGGCGTTTTCTATCCTTTCTTTGCTGCTAAGACTTAGTGTTTTTACGCCCAAATTTGTAAAAAAGCCCGGCGGTATCGGACTTTTCTCGATGTTGCGCATCTTTAAATTTATGGCGTTTTGCTCCCTAAAGCTTCTCCACGTCAAAAATGTGGTTCGCGCTAAATTTAGCCCTCTGCCAAGCTCTGCCAAGTCCTCGCAGGGCGTCGTCATGTAAAGCCACTCGTCCTCTTTTAGCTTTGCGCTAAGCTCAAGCGCGCTTTCTATTAAAATGGGGTTTAAATTTGAGATGAGATCGGCCTGCTCTTTGAAATTTGCCCTGATGAAATTTACAGCTCTCGGACAGCGACTATCGTAAATAAGCTCACTTTGCGCAAGAGCGTTTTTGTATGCGTTTTTTACGCTTTTAACGTGGTCCTTTTCGCACTCTACTACGCTAAAGCCTTTGTCTTGCAAAATTTCTTTAAGTGCAGCAAAGTCGTAGATGTTTTTTACAACAGGATTTAACCAAACCACTTTTTTCATAAGAGCTCCCGTTAAATTTAAAGCAAAATGTAATAATTAAAATCAAAATTGTATCACTTGAAAGTAAAAAGATGGCTTTGGAGGTTAAATTGATAAGAAAATAGCTAGACTCTTACGTCTAAATTTCGCTTTTTCTGGCTTTTCTCCATCAGTTTTAGTATGTCTATGCCGCTTTTTTCAAGGCGCATTAGCTCCTTAAGGTAGGCAAATTTCTCATCTTTATTGATATCGTAGGTCGCTAGTTTCTCGCTTCGACCGATCACCGAGGCATAGACCTTGTTGCCATCAAGCTTGTCCGTGTTTTGCACATTATAAAGCGACAGCACGCCCTCTATCACCTCTTTAAATTTCGCGCCGCTCTTCATGCCAGCCTTCATCAGCGTCAAAAATCTCTGCCTGCTCTCATCGTCAGTGAAATTTATACTTTGCATTGTCTCATATTCGATCGGTGGCTTGTTCGTGCTGGTTAGCATTGAGATAGCCTTCTTGCCTATCGTAATACTCTCCACGCCGACCCTCTCGCCAAGATATTGCCTCAGCGCATAATCCAGCCACCTATCCTTAAATTCTTCTACGCTCATGTCCTTATCAAGTATCTCAAAGCCCTCCACGTGGCTCTTGTGTCTAAGTCCAAGCAAGGTGCCGTTATCATCTTTTGACGTGTACTCTTTCGCAAAGAGATCGACGTTTGTTGGATAGTATCCGATGATCGATTCGTAAAGTCTTCCAAAGCCAAGCGCCTCGGTCTGACTAACAAAGCTTTTAAGCTCGTTTATCTCATCTTGTCTCATTTGCTTGTCGTATCCCATGAGCTTGCCCCAGATACTTATCTTGCCATTAGCGGCCATGCCTGTGAGTGAGTTATCTCTAGCAAATTTTAGTGGCTCATCATCTTTGCTAAATTTGCTCTCGCTCGTGCGACTTAAATTTATCTGCTCACTGCTTTGGTTGGTCTTTTTGGTTAAATTCTGAGATGAGAAATTTAAGGAATTTTCGTCTGAAGTTGGTTTAATATGGCTAGCGCCTTGCTCTCTAATGTTTTGAAAGCCACTGTATAAATTTACATTAGCTCCATTTACACCACCTATCATCTCAAGTCCTTTGTAAGATAGTTAAAACAAATATCGTCTCTTTCAGAGTAAAATTTAGAAATTTGTAGAGTTTGACTTGTAAATTTAGGCTGGCTTGAGACTGGATAAATTTGGATATTTTAGAAGGCTGGAATTTAGAATTTACTTTGTAGAATTTGCATCTATCGGTTTTTGATTGTATCTGGTTCATATATTTTGGTTTAGTTTTATCGTATCTAGTCTATATATTTGGTTGTTAATTTACCATATACAACTCCGCATATTTGTCATATCATAGGCTATTTCAGATCAAATTTATGTCATCTTCTTGGTCACCCTAGTTACATTGGCCAAGCCCTTTTTGTAGTCTATCAAAATTTAGAATTTTGCAACTTTTTGGATTATAAATTTTAAATTTGTTTTTTTGAATAATTTAAATTTGAGATAGTTTATCTGGATAATTTACCCTGCTTTTGGTTTTGCATCTTAAATATATAGTCCCTAATCCTAAAACATCGCAAAATAGCTTATAGATTTAACCTAGAAACACTCAAAATAGAAATAACCCGCCCAAAGCAAATATCACAAAAAATCACCGAAGTAAAATTTAAAAACTACTAGATCTAAATTTAGAAATTTATGGCGTTGGCTTTAAAATTTAATAGATAAGTTGAGCTAGAAATTTAAAACCTCATTTTGAAAGTTTTTGGCATAAATTAAAGAGTGTCTGCTTGCGTTTTTTGTGCTTACAAACCGCTATAAATTTACTTACACCAACTATTTTAACCTATCACAGCAGCTCATCTAAAAGCCACGAAATAAAAATTTATAATGCTCCGACTTGTAAATTTGCCATAGACTAAAATGGATAAATTTAAAACAAAATTTTTAAAAAATAAACGTAAAAAGAAAAATTTAGAAAGAAAAGAGAGCCAGATAGGCTCTCTGGGGATTATTCAGCTACTAGCTCTATATAAGCCATCTCAGCCGCATCGCCTCTGCGAACGCGAGTTTTGATGATTCTTGTATAGCCACCGTTGCGCTCTTTAAATTTTGGAGCTACTTCAGTAACTAGCTTATTTGTAGTCTCTTTGTCTTGCAATGAAGCAAATACTGCTCTGTGAGCGTTAGAGTCGCCCTTTCTAGCTCTTGTGATAAGCTTTTCAACATAGCTTCTAAGCTCTTTTGCTTTTGGTAAAGTTGTCTCTATCTTTTCGCTTTTGATGATAGCTATCGCTAAATTCTTAAGCAATGCAGATCTATGAGATGACGTTCTACCAAGTTTGCGATATCCGTGTTTATGTCTCATCTATTGTCCTTTTATTCTTTTGCACTCATTTGTGATTTTAGCTCGGTTATTTTCTTTCTGAGTTGCTCTTTGCTATCTTTTAACACATCGACACCAACTGGATAGCCTATCTCTTCCATAACCGCTTTTATCTCTTCAAGAGATTTTTTACCTAAATTTTTAAGCTCTTTAAGCTCATTTTCGTCCATCAACGCAAGCTCACCGATAAATCTAATATCGGCTTTGTCAAGGCAGTTAAAACTTCTAGCGCTTAAATTTAGATCTTCTACACTAGAAAGTAGCTTTGAGAACTCGCCGCTTGCACTTGAACTAGCAACTGGGGCGCTAACATCAATATCTAAAATTCCTTTAAATACTGACATTTGTTGATACATAGCTTCTAAACAATTTTTAAAAGCTTCTACTGGACCAACTTGACCATCTGTTGTAATCGTAAATACGATTTTCTCGTAGTCTGGGTCATCTTCAACCAAGACGTTTTGTATATCGTAAACTGCTTTTTTAACTGGTGTAAAGAAAGCGTCAAGTGCGATAAAGTCGTCTTCGATCTCTTCTCTGATCTCTTCACTAGGAACATATCCGATACCTTTTTGGATGATAACTGAGAAATTTAACTCAGCATCTTCGTTGATAGTCGCAAGATATGCATCTGGATTAACGATCTCAACTAGGTCGTTATTTAGGTCAGCGCCAGTTATCTCTTTTGGTCCTTTAAAGCTATACTCTATAACTTCACGCTCACTGCTGCTTTTTAATTTAAATCTGATCTTCTTCAAATTTATAATAAAAAATGCTACGTCTTCAAGCATGCCGCGCATACTATCAAATTCGTGGCTAACGCCTTTTATCTTTACACCAATAGGGGCAAAACCTACCGTACTTGTGTAAAGAAGGCGGCGAAGCGGGTGAGCCAAAGTAACAGCATAACCTGCTTCAAAAGGATATGCTGTGATGTTAGCTACATTTTCGCTAACACTTTTAACTTCAATTTCAGTTGGCATATAAGCTGATGTAGTAATCTTTCTCATCTTTATACCCTCTATTATTTCGAATAAAGCTCTACTATAAATCTTTCCTCAACAGGAATGATAACCTCTTCTCTTTCTGGATTTCTAGTGAAAATTCCAAATTTTTTCTCTTTTTCCACATCTACCCATGCAACGATGCCAGTTTGAGCTGTAAGATCGATCGCACGAACGATTTGTGGATTGTTTTTAGATTTCTCAGCAACTTCTACTTTAGAGCCTGGCTCCACTCTGTAAGATGGGATATCCACTCTCTTGCCATTTACTAAAATATGTCCATGAGTTACAAGCTGGCGAGCAAAACGACGAGTCGTTGCAAAGCCCATTCTGTAAACAACATTGTCTAATCTCTGCTCTAGTAGTTGAACCAAAAGAGCACCAGTGTTGCCCTCGCGGCGTGCTGCTTCTTGGAACAATCTTCTAAATTGTTTCTCTGAAACGCCATACATAAATTTAGCTTTTTGCTTCTCGCGAAGTTGTAAGCCATATTCGCTTATTTTTGCTCTTCTTTGTCCGTGTTGTCCTGGTGCATAAGGTCTTTTTTCTAAAGCACTTT
Organism: Campylobacter concisus; assembly: GCF_002912425.1. Classification (GTDB taxonomy): domain Bacteria; phylum Campylobacterota; class Campylobacteria; order Campylobacterales; family Campylobacteraceae; genus Campylobacter_A; species Campylobacter_A concisus_AH. The sequence goes on along the minus strand of NZ_POYR01000116.1, from coordinate 30,978 downwards.
TACCAGCAAGTCTTCTTTCGCCTTTTAACGCAAGAGACACACCAAGACGTCTTTCTAATTTTTCAACAGGTCCTGTATATCTAGCCATAATAATTTCTCCTAATTTTCTCTAATTATACGCGGCGGCGTTTTGGCGGTCTGCAACCATTGTGTGGTAAAGGTGTGATATCTTTGAAGAAAGTTACTTTTATACCTTCAACACCACCTACACTCTTAACAGCCGTTTCACGTCCGCTACCTGGACCTTGAACCTTAATGCCAACTTCTTTAATGCCGTGCTCTTTTGCTTTATTTAAAGCATCTTCTACGGCTTGTTGAGCTGCATAAGGAGTTGATTTTTTACTACCTTTAAAGCCTAAGCCACCTGCACTACTCCATGCAATAGCATTTCCCATCTCATCAGTTACAGTTACCATAGTATTGTTAAATGTTGCACTGATATAAACGATACCTTTGGCTATACTTTTTCTAACTACTTTTTTCTTAACAATTTTTCTTTTCGCCATTTATTATCCTTTAACCCTTGCCTTACTTAGTAGCCGCACCGACAGTTTTACGTCTGCCTTTTCTGGTTCTAGCATTAGTTTTAGTCTTTTGACCACGAACAGGAAGACCTTTTCTGTGGCGAAGACCTCTATAACTTCCAAGATCCATAAGAGCTTTGATATCCATAGCAACTTGTTTTCTCAAGTCACCCTCAACGACGTGGTGCTCTTGAATTTCTTTACGGATAGCTGCTGCTTCGTCTTCGCTAAGCTCATAAACTCTCTTGTCGTAAGAAATTCCAGCTGCGTCAAGAATTTGACGAGATTTATAAAGACCTATACCATAGATATAAGTCAAACCATACTCAATTCTCTTTTTGTTTGGTAAATCTACACCTGCAATACGTGCCATGCCTTATCCTTGTCTTTGTTTATGTTTTGGATTTTCGCAGATAACACGAATTATGCCACTACGTTTGACAATTTTACATTTGTCACACATCTTCTTTACAGAAGGACGAACTTTCATTTTAGTCTCCTAAAAATTTATTCCACTTTTTTAGGGGCTGCATCAGGTCTAAAGAAAGAATTTAAACCAACTATTTTCAAAATAAGTGGGGAACTTTGAAAATAATTCTTCATACAGCTTTTCGCAAAGCTTGGATTTTACCCAAAACCAGCTTTAAATTTACTTAGCATATTTGCCAAGAGCCTAAATTTACTTATATCTATAAGTGATCCTGCCCTTGTCTAGGCTATATGGCGTAAGTTCTACTTTTACGCGGTCGCCAGGCATTATCTTTATATAATGCATTCTCATCTTTCCAGCGATATGACATAAAATTATATGTTTGTTGTCAAGCTCAACTTTAAAAGTTGCATTTGGCAGTGCTTCAACAACATTTCCATCAATCTCAATGACATCGTCTTTTGCCACAAACTCTCCTTTCTTTAAATTTTTTTGCTATAAATTTTACGCTTGGCTTAAAATTTCGGCTTTGCCATTAACTATCGCCATGCAATGCTCATAATGGCTAGTTCTCAAACCATCTTTTGAGGTTACTTTCCAGTTATCGCTTCCTAAAACTGGCGTGCCATCTTTTTGGCAGATCATCGGCTCTATACAAAAAACCATCCCCTCTTTTATCTTTGGTCCAGCTTTTGGATTGTTCCCTTCAAGATAATTTGGAATTTCTGGCTCTTCATGTGGCCTTTTGCCTATGCCATGACCGCAATATCCGCGCAAAGGTACATATCCTCTACCAAGAATAAATTTCTCAAGCTCGTAGCTAATCTCTTTAAAATGCATACCAGCTCTTATAAAATCAATCGCATAATATAGCGCGTCTTTTGAGCAAGCGATCAAAGCTTCGTCTTCTTTTGAAATTTTACCAACTCCAAATGTCCTAGCTGAATCACCAAAATAACCATCTAAATTTGAGCCAATATCTACACTAACGATATCACCCTCTTTTAGTTTGTACTCGTTTGGAATTCCGTGGATCACCACTTCATTGACGCTTATGCAAGCTGCATTTGGAAAGCCGTAAAGCCCTTTAAAAGCAGGTTTTGCTCCAGCGGCTCTTATCATATCTTCACAAATTTTATCTATCTCAAGAAGTGAAATTCCAGGTTTTATGATCGTAGAAACATGATCAAGTGTTCGAGCGACGATCTTATTCGCCGCTCTCATTTTCTCTATTTCAGCTGGTCTTTTTAGCGTGATAGCCATTTTATAGACCTACTGCACTTAGAGTTTGATATTTGTTTGTATAAGACTGAGCTTCTATACGTCTCATCGTATCAAGTGCTACTGAAACCACGATAAGAACTGATGTACCACCAAAATAAAATGGTACGCCCATAGTCTTTACAAGTACCCAAGGTAATGTTGAAATGATACCCAAGTATAAAGCACCACCTAAAGTTAGCCTGCCAGCTACTTCATTTAGATAGCTAGCTGTACTCTCGCCTGGTCTAACGCCTGGGATAAATCCGCCTTGTTTCTTTAAATTTTCACTTATATCTTTTGTATTAAACACGATAGATGCGTAGAAAAACGCAAAGAAGATGATAAATAAAAATGTCAAAACGTTAAACATATAGCCATTTGGACTTAAAAAGTCGTTGATAGCCTGGATTACTGGATTTGTGCTAGCCTGCAAAATAGTGCTTGGAAACATCAAAATCGCACTAGCAAATATCGGTGGAATAACGCCACTTAAATTTACTTTGATCGGTATATAGTTCATTATACGTTTGTTTTGATTTTCCATTATTACTTTTCTTGAGTAAGAAATAGGGATACGTCTTTCGCCCATCTCGACAAAGATAATAGCACCAATAGTCGCTAAAATGATCACCAAAATAGCGATGACTGTTAAGAAATTCATCTCAGAAGTATTTACCAAATTTACAGTTCCGCCGATCGCACTAGGTATGCCAGAGACGATGCCCGCAAAGATGATAAGACTTATACCATTGCCTATACCGCGCTGTGTGATCTGCTCACCTATCCACATAAGTAGCATAGTGCCAGTTAGCATAGACACAGCAGAGATCGCGATAAATAAATTCATATCTATCATGATAGCTTGCTCGCCACCACGACCGCTTAAGCTTTGAAGTCCGATAGAGACGCCGATTGATTGTACAAGAGTGATAACGATGGTTGCATAACGTATGATTTGCATATATTTTTGCATACCGTCGCGCTCTTTTTTCATCTGACCTAACTTTGGAAATGTCGCTGCTAGAAGCTCCATGATGATCGAAGCTGTGATATAAGGCATGATACCTAGAGATATGATACTTAAACGCTCAGCGGCCTTACCACTAAACATATTAAATAGACCCAAGGCGTTGCTATTGTTTGAATTGAAAAATTCTTTAATTACGTCGACATTAACACCAGGAACTGGCACATAAGCCAGTATCCTGTATGCGAACAAAAATGCCAACGTGATCAAAATCTTGTTGGTCAGTGTTTTATCCATTATTTTGTTCCGCTAACGCTAACGTTCTCGTCTTTGATCTTTGAAGCAAGAGCTTTTGCGCTTGCACCGATTAGTTTTATCTTAGTAACGCTCTTTGAAATTTTATGAACGCTAGCTATTGTTGCGATTGAAATTTCCGCAAGTTCTTTTATAGCTGCGATCTTTTCAACATTGATAACATAAGGTTTTTCAAATTTAGAAGCAAAGCCTACCTTTGGAAGACGTCTTTGAAGTGGTTGTTGTCCGCCCTCAAAACCTCTTTTTTCATTATAGCCTTTTCTTGCTCTTTGACCTTTGTTGCCTTTGCCAGCAGTTTTGCCATTGCCACTGCCTTGACCACGACCTATTCTTTTAGTTGCATGAGTTGAACCTGCAGCAGGTGTTAATTTTTCTAATGCCATCTTAACTCCTTTCTCTTAGCTTTTTAGCAAACTAAGTGCTTTTATAGTAGCACGAACGACGTTTGCTGAGTTGTTTGAGCCAAGTGATTTAGTAAGGATATCCTTAATACCTGCAAGCTCGATAATAGGACGTGCACTACCACCAGCGATAACACCAGTACCTTCGCTAGCTGGGCGAAGTAACATTCTACTTGCGTTATATTTTACCTCTACATCGTGAGGGATAGTTGTGCCCTTGATCTTAACGTGGATAATATTTTTAAATGCGTCGTCAATCGCTTTTCTCATCGCATCTGGCACCTCTTTGGCTTTGCCATATCCAAAGCCAACTAGGCCATTTCTATTACCAACAACAACTAAAGCTGTAAATCTAAATCTACGACCACCTTTAACAACCTTTGTAACCCGACCGATATCGACGATTACTTCTTCAAATTCTTCTCTATTATATTTTTCCATCGATTTTCCTTTGGGTTATAGCTTGATGCCATTTTCTCTTAAAGCTTCAGCAAATGCTGCGATAACGCCATGGTATAGATAACCATTTCTATCAAAAACTGCAACATCTATCTTCTTAGCTTTTAAAGCCTTAGCAAATTCTTTAGCTAAAGTGACCGCACCTTCTTTGTTTGCTTTTATGCCTAGTTTTCTACCATCAACCGCAGCTAGTGTAGTAGCTGTAACGTCGTCAATCGCTTGAACGTAGATAGTTCTATTTGATTTGAAAATAGAAACTCTTGGGCAAGTTGCAACACCAGAAATTTTACCTCTGATTCTTCTTTTTCTCTTAATTCTAAGAGCGATTTTTCTTTTTAGTACTTTTGCTGTCATTTACCGCTCCTTACTTCTTAGATGTCTTGCCCGCTTTGCGGATGATACGTTCTTCTAGATATTTAACGCCCTTGCCTTTGTATGGCTCAGGTGGTCTAAATCCTCTAACTTGTGCAGCCACTTGACCTACTACTTGTTTGTCGTCACCTTTGATAGTAATAACGTTTTTATCAACGCTAGCTTCAACGCCTGCTGGTAGCTCATAGTTGATAAGGTGTGAAAAACCAAGAGATAGCTCTAAAATTTTACCTTTTGCAGCTGCTTTGTAACCAACGCCGTTGATCTCAAGCTGGCGAGTAAAGCCATGAGTGATACCAGTTACGATGTTGTTAGCAAGTGCTCTATATGTTCCCCAGTAAGCTCTGCTTTGGCGATCTTCGCCCTTTGGAGCAAAAACTATATGACCATTTTCTATCTTGACATCAACGTGACCTTTTGTGTCAAGCTCTTTTAAGTGATTGCCCTTTTTAAATTTTAGGACATTATTTTCAACGCTAACGTCTACACCACTTGGGATAGCGATAGGCTGTTTTCCAATACGTGACATTTTTTTCCTTTACTTGTCTAGGGTGTTCCTACATTTACGAATAAACACCACAATGCCGTAAATTTGATCGTCAAATTTGACGAAACCTTCATTTGAATTTCAAAATTTAGCTTTGGCGAAATATAAAATTTCACCTAGCTAAAGTTAAATTTCTAAATTTAAAACAACGCCAAAATGCTGCTTTACTATTACCAAACGGTACAAAGAACCTCGCCGCCAACGCCAGCTTTACTTGCCTCAATACCGCTCATAACGCCTTTGCTTGTGCTAACGATAACTGTTCCGTAACCATTTTTAAAACGCTTAATGTCGTCTTTACCTTGATAAACACGGCGACCAGGTTTTGAAACCCTTTTAAGCTCGTTTATAACGCTTCTGCCGTATTCATCATACTTTAAAACTACGTTTATAAATTTCTTGTTACCTTCTTCAATAACGTTGTAGCTCTCTACATAGCCTTTTGCTGCAAGGATAGAAAGAGTAGCCTCAACAACCTTAGAATGAAGCAATTTCGCAGTCTCAAGTCTTCTCATACTTGCATTTCTAATGCGTGTTAATCCATCTGATATTAAATCGTTCAACATTTCTCTTCCTTACCAACTTGCTTTTTTAAGACCAGGTATTAGGCCTTCGTTAGCCATTTTTCTTAGGCAAACACGGCAAATTCCAAAATCTTTATAAACAGAGTGCGGACGACCGCAAATTTGGCATCTAGTATAGCCGCGAACCGCAAATTTTGGCTTGCGTGCAGCTTTTGCTATCATTGATTTCTTTGCCATTTTACTTTCCTTTTGCAAACGGCACACCAAATAGCTCTAGCAATTTGAATGCCTCTTTATCGTTTTTAGCCGTAGTAGCAATCGTAATATTCATACCATGAGTTCGTAAAATTTTATCATACTCAACCTCTGGAAACATTAGCTGCTCGCTAAGACCGAAGTTATAGTTTCCACGTCCATCAAAGCCATTTTTTGGAAGACCACGGAAGTCTTTAACTCTTGGAAGAGCAACACTGATTAGCTTATCTAAGAAAGCATACATTTGCTCTTTTCTCAAAGTTACTTTGATACCAACAGGGAAACCTTCGCGAACTTTAAAACCAGCAACTGATTTTTTAGCATCAGTGATAACTGCTTTTTGTCCAGCGATAAGTGAAATGGTATCAGCCATATTTTGAAGCACTTTTTGATCTTTCGCAGAGTCTCCAGCACCTACACTGATCACGATCTTCTCGAGCGCAGGGATAAGCATTGGATTTTTGATGTCAAATTCTTTTACGAGAGCTGGCTTGATAGTTTCGTTAAATTTATCTTTTAATCTACTCATATCTCTTATCCTTCAACTTTCGCGACGTTTGATATGTCAATTGGCATCTCTTTATTTACGTGACCACCATTTGGAGTTTTTTCGCTTGGTTTGATAGCTTTTTTAGCTACTTTGCATCCCTCAACTATAACCTGACCTTTTTTTGCAAGAACTGCTAAAATTTTACCAGTTTTGCCTTTATCGTCACCAGCGATGATCTTTACAGTATCGCCTTTTTTGACTTTAAATTTTACATTAGCCATTATAAAACCTCCGGAGCTAGCGAAACAATCTTCATAAAGTTAGCATATCTAACTTCACGTCCAACTGGTCCAAAAATACGAGTGCCGACTGGCTCTTTTTTGCTATCAAGTATAACAGCTGCGTTCTCGTCAAAGCGGATTAGCGAACCATTATCTCTTTGAACCTCTCTTTTAGTTCTTACAACAACAGCTTTTACAACCTGTCCTTTTTTGATCTTGCCATTTGGAAGAGCTTTTTTAACAGAGCAAACTATGATATCGCCAAGTGTAGCGTATCTTCTTTTGCTGCCGCCAAGAACTTTTATACACATTAACTCTTTTGCGCCGCTGTTATCAGCAACTGCAAGTCTTGTAAAACTTTGAATCATTACTCAACTCCCTTTGCCAATACAGCTTTTAAGCGAAAATTCTTGCGAGCTGAAAGTGGTCTGCACTCAACTGCAACAACTGTATCGCCTGCTCTTGTCTCATTTTTCTCATCATGAACTAAATACTTTTTAAAGCGTTTTACAAATTTATGGTATCTTGGGTGCATAACGCGTCTTTCTACCAAAATAGTAGCTGTTTTATCTCCAGCTTTTTGTAAAACAACACCTTGAATTTCTCTTTTTAATGCCATTTTACGCCCCTTGTCTTGTTGCACTAATTGCAGTGTTGATCTGAGCTATCTCTTTGCGAACAGCACTAATCTCATTAGGGTTGCTTAACTGCATAGTTTTTAGCTTTTGTCTCAATGTAAATAAAAGCACCTTTTTCTCTTTTAGCAACGCGTTTAATTCTGCAACGCTCTTATCTTTTAACTCAGTATATTTCATTTTCACTCTCTCGCGTTACAAATTTTGATTTGAAAGGAAGTTTGTGTAGAGCCAAAGTTAAAGCTTCACGAGCCAACTCTTCATCAACACCAGCCATTTCAAATATTATACGACCAGGTTTAATGTTCATAACCCACTCTTCAACTCCTGCCTTACCTTTACCCATACGAGTTTGTAGAGGTTTTTTAGTAAGTGGCTTGTCAGGGAAAACCCTAATCCAAATTTTAGCCTGTCTCTTTACGTGACGAGTTAGAGCTTGACGAGCAGCTTCTATTTGGCGTGAATTTACTCTACCAGCCTCAACAGCTTTAAGTGCAAATTCGCCAGTTGCTAAAGATGCTCCGCGAGTCGCATAACCACGGTTGCGACCTTTCATTTGCTTACGAAATTTCGTTCTTTTAGGCATCAACATAATTATTTACCTCTTCTTGCTCTACGTGTTTTCTTAGGCGCCTCTTCTTCAGTTTTCTCAGGTTGAACACCTTTTTGAAGAACCTCACCTTTAAAAATCCATACTTTAATACCTATGTTTCCATAAGTTGTATGAGCCTCAGCTACACCGTAATCTATCTTTGCTCTAAGAGTATGAAGCGGAACACGACCTTCTAGATACCACTCGGTTCTTGCCATCTCAGCGCCACCTAAACGACCAGCAACTGAAATTTTGATACCTTTAGCGCCTGATTTTTGAGCACCTTGGATAACTTTTTTCATAGCACGTCTAAATGCGACACGCTTTTCAAGTTGCATAGCTACGTTTTCAGCAGCAAGTTGAGCTGAAGCTTGAGCTTTTCTTTCTTCTTTGATATTTACATTTACTTCTTTGCCGATAAGTTTGCTAACTTCGTTCTTTAGGTTTTCAACATCTTGGCCTTTTTTGCCAATGATGATACCAGGACGAGCTGCAACTACGGTTACACGAAGTTTTTTAGCCGTTCTTTCGATTAAAATTTGGCTAATTCCTGCATAGTAAAGTTTTTTCTTTAAAAATGCACGAATTTTGTAATCTTCACCGATATTTTCAGGAAGACTTTGTTTGGTTGGAAACCATCTAGATTCCCAGTTGCGGTTAATTCCTAGTCTAAGACCTATTGGATTTACTTTTTGTCCCATATTATGCTTCCTTCTTTTCAGGTTTAGATACTTCTACCATTACATGAGAAGTAGGTTTGCGAATTTTGCTCGCTGTTCCTCTTGCTCTTGGTCTAAATCTCTTTAATACAGGACCAGCGTCAACGCGGCAACTAGTTACTACAACCTCTTCTGGCTCAAATCCGCCATTTGCTACTGCTGAGCTAATAGCGTTTGCTATAAATTTAGCACCACGATTTGGCATAAATTGCAAGCTTGCAAGTGCTAGCTCGGCATTCATACCTTGAACTTCTCTTGCTATAAGTCTTGCTTTTGTAGGAGAAAGTCTTACGAATTTTATAATTGCTTTACTCATATTATTATCTCCCCTTACTTGCCGATTTTCTTTTGCACTGAGCCTTTGTGACCCTTAAATGTGCGTGTTGGAGCAAATTCGCCAAGTTTATAGCCTATATGATTTTCTGTAACATATACAGGAATAAAGCTCTTGCCATTATGAACGTTAAATGTTAGTCCAATCATTTCAGGTACAATCGTGCTACGTCTTGACCAAGTCTTGATTGGTTTGTTATCGTTTGCATTTTTTGCGGCAATAACTTTTTTCATTACATGATCATCTACGAAAGGACCTTTTTTGAGTGATCTTGCCATCTCTATTTTCCTTTCCTTCTTGAAATTATAAGCTTATCGCTAGCTTTTTTACGGCGAGTCTTAGCACCTTTAGTTGGTTTACCCCATGGAGTAACTGGGTGACGGCCTGAATTTTTCTTACCTTCACCACCGCCGTGTGGGTGATCAACTGGGTTCATAGCAGAACCACGTGTTTGTGGGCGGATACCGCGGTAGCGATTACGTCCAGCTTTACCTATAGTGATGTTAGCCCAGTCTTCGTTGCCAACTACACCGATACTTGCCATACACTCAGCTAGTACTTGTCTCATCTCGCCACTTGGCATTCTTAAGATAACATACTTCTCTTCTTTACCCATTAGCTGAGCATAACCACCAGCTGAACGAGCTATCTGAGCGCCTTTGCCAGGTTTTAGCTCTACGTTATGAACGATAGTACCAACTGGGATAAATCTTAATTTCATAGCGTTGCCTGGTTTAATATCTAGTGAGCCCTCATCGATAGATGCGATAACGTCGCCAACATTTAGGCCATTTGGTCTAATGATATAGCGTTTTTCGCCATCTTTGTAAGCTATAAGAGCGATACGGCAGTTTCTGTTTGGATCGTACTCGATCGCTTCAACTTTACCTTCTATACCAAATTTGCGACGTTTAAAGTCGATGATACGATAAAGTTTTTTTGCACCTGCTTCTTTATGTCTTGAAGTTATACGACCATTGTTGTTTCTACCGCCAGTTGCAGGTAGTTTAACAAGCAAGCTTCTAACGCTTGGTTTAGCTGTTATATCTTCAGAGCTTAGTCCAGTCATATATCTACGACTAGGTGTATATGGTTTATATGATTTTATAGCCATCTTACGCCTCCGTATTTTCTAGGCTTACGCCTTCAGGTAACTTAACGTAGAATTTCTTTATCTCGTCACGTTGGCCTGCTCTTCCTCTAAAACGCTTAACCTTGCCGCTAATTCTAAGTGAATTTACGCGAACAGGCGTTACTCCAAAATACTCTTGTAAAACCGCTTTTAAGCTGTTTTTTGTAACTCTTGGTGAAGTTTGGATAACAACAACGCCTTGTTCTTGAAGGCCTAGAGTTTTTTCTGTATAAATAATTGTTTTGATATCAGTTATATCCGCCATTTTAGCCCTCTTTTGTTATAGTTTTTAGTGCAGCTTTTTCAATGATAACCGAACTAAATGTAGAGACAAGATAAGCATTTACCTCATTTGCATCTACTACATAGCAGTTTGCTAAATTTCTAAAAGCAAGTAGTGTTTTATCGTCTAGTAAATCTTTAACGATAAGTGCGTCTTTTACTTTTAAATTTTTGATGATATTAGCTGCATCTTTTGTCTTTCCAGACTCGATTGAGATGCTATCTACTGCGAAAATTTTACCATCTTGTGCTTTTACTGCCAAAGCGTACTCAAGAGCTAGTCTTTTTTGTTTTTTATTGACTTTTTGAAAATAGTTTTTCTCGTTTGTTGGACCAAATGCAACTGCACCGCCTACCCAAACGTTAGTTCTAGTTGAACCCGCTCTTGCACCACCACGTCCTTTTTGTCTCCATGGTTTTTTACCACCACCGCTTACAAAAGCACGGCTTTTAGTATGAGCCGAATTTGCTCTTATACCAGCAAGGTAAGATTTTACATAAAGATATAGGTTGTGCGGATTTACTTCAGCGTAGCTTGCAGGAAGCTCTAACTCGCCTGAATTTTCAAATTTATCGTTTAATACGTGAATTTTACTCATTTTACAATCCTTATTTTACCCATTGCACCATTGTGACCAGGAACGCAACCTTTTACAACTACGATGCCATTTTGAGCGTCAAAGCTTATTAGCTCGTTTTTAACAGTAACTTTCTCATTGCCCATGTGTCCTGCCATTTTCATACCTGGTTGAACACGACCTGGCCATTCGCAGTTACCAATTGATCCGTGGCGTCTGTGGAAACGTGAGCCGTGGCTTTTTGGACCACCACCGAAACCATGTCTTTTTACCACACCTTGGTAGCCTCTACCTTTTGAGTTAAAGCTAACTTTTAAAATTTTAGCCTCATTTAATGGTGTAAAGTCTAGGTTTCCAACTTCGCTATTAGCTACTTCAAGCGTAGCAAATTTGTTAAATTCTGCTGTCAGATTGTATTTCTTTTGCTGACCAGCGATAGCTTTGTTGTTTGCTTTAGTGTGGGCATACGCTACGATAGCACGTTTGTTTTCGTCGATCTCACATACTTTAGCTTCAACTAGCTTAAGTAGTGTAACTGGCGTACTCTTCGTGGCAATCGTTCTACTCATGCCTATTTTTTCTACAATATATTCCATACTCTTATCCTTTTGTCCGCTTATTTCATCGCACGAACTTCGACATTAACTTCTGGAGCTAGGTCGAGTTTTGTTAGGCTATCTACAGTTTCTGGAGTAGCAGCTACGATGTCAAGCATACGAGCGTGTATTCTCATCTCAAACTGCTCACGTGAGTCTTTGTTAATGTGTGGAGATTTTAAGACTGTATAGCGTTTGATCTTTGTAGGCATTGGTACCGGGCCACGAACGTCGGCACCTGTTCGTTTGACAGCTTCTACGATTGCTGCAACAGTGCGGTCTAGAACTCTATGGTCGTAAGCTTTTAGCTTTAACCTGATTCTTTCCATGTGTTTTCCTTTAAAAAGAACTTGTCGCAAACTCGCGACCTCTTTACATCAAAATAACTCGCATAGGATCAAGCGATCGTACGAGCAAGACATAGGTCTTTCGTAAAGAGATAGGGATTTTACAAAAAAGCTATTATAGTTGTCAAGAAAAACGCTATTTTTTGTTGAATTTTAATTAATTATTTCCTTTTGATAAGGAAGGTATCTTGTAAATGGTGAATTGATTTTTAAAAAATTTTATAAATTTCTAGTCTAAAATTTTATTTTTTATTTCTAAATTTTGTTCATTTTTTAAAATTTAACACAATATTTTCCTTTTTAAAAGGAAGTGGCTATAATTTCAAAAAGCCAAAAAGGTCAAATTTGAAAAGTTTAGAAACGCTCTATCAAGCACCCATTAAAAATGCAAAATTTATCCCTAGAAAATATGAGATCATCTCGCCAAAAACGCTTATCATTGGTGCTATTTCAAGTGGCAAAACAGCCCTTGTTTATGAGTTTTTGAGCCATTATAAAAGCGAGGAGAGGCTTTATATAAATTTAGACGATATAAGGATAGATAGAGCCTTGCTTTTAGCGAATTTAAAAGAGTTTTTAGAAAAAAATGCCCAGATAAAGGTGCTCGCAGTTGAAAATTTGCAAGGCGCTGATCTTGCAAATTTAGACTTTTTAAAGGACGCTGCACTTGAAAACATCATCCTTACAAGCAAGGAATTTTCACTCTCGCTTGATGGCTTTGCACGCATAAATTTAAACTATCTCGACTACGAGGAATTTATACTATTTTTTAAGAAAAATTTAGACCAAGACCTGCTTTTTAGCTACTTTTTGGCCCATGGCAACGAGATAGCAAGCGCCTTTTTGGACTCCAGTGAGGTCACAGCTCACTTGCAGCAGCTCTTAAGAGCAAATTTAAACGAGCAAAACATCGCTATCTTAAAAGAGTGCGCGACAAAGTGCCACGACACCATAAGCGCCTTTGGGATTTATAAAAACCTAAAAGAGCAGATGAAAATTTCAAAAGATAGCGTTTATAGCGCGATAAGCTGGCTAAATGAGAGCGGATACGTGGAGTTTGTGCCAAATTTAGATGAGAGCAGCACGAGTAAGAAAATTTACTTTACAAATTTCGCACTTCGCAATGCCTTGTGCCTAAAAAAGGACTTTTTGGCAGTCTTTGCAAATGTCGTTTTTTGCGAACTGCTTAAATTTAAAGATGAAATTTACTACACAAAAGAGATCGATTTTTTCCTTGCCAAAAAGAAGCTTGCGATTATCTGCGTGCCATTTTCTGCGCCTGAGATCGTCTTTTTAAAATTTAAAAAACTCCACGCGAGCCTAAAAGAGCTAGGCGTTAGCAAACTTCAAATCATCAGCGTCGCAAACCAAGCCGAGCAAAGCATCGAGGGGATAAAGTGCGAGATCTTGCCATTTTCTAGGTGGAGCCTAGGTTTATAAATTTAAACTCTTTGTTTGATTATCATTTTAAAAGTCTAGGGATAAAATAGTTATAATCAAAAAAACTATAAAGGACAGACATGAGAGCATTTTTTGGGATCTTATTCATCGCTGCAAGCCTTTTTGGCTATGAGATAAACCACGAAAACTGGGCTAAATTTTATAAATTTAGTGGCGATGCAAATGGTGTGAAATTTGAAGTTTATATGAACTATTTTAAAGATGAATTTGAAAATTTCAAACAAAGTAAGAGCTTTAAGGTCCCAGCCAAGATAAGCGGTCACATCTTTTTTGACGGCGCTAAATACGACTATGAAAAAGGCTCTTTTGAACAAAATGGCAGTGAAATTTCTTCATTAAATGCAGTCTCAGATAAGATAAATTTAGACGTTAAAAACGAAAACGGCGAGCTAAAAGGCAAGATAATCGTCAAAAACAAAGCCTACAACGCCACCGTAAAAGAAGAAAAAGAGTATGAGATCCTAAATATCGGCATCCAAATGACCGAGGCAAACGGCACAAGATATGAGGCGATCACCAACGACATCTTCGCTAAAGACTCCGCTAAAAAATACAAAAACAAGCTTCTTGCAGAGTTTTACGACCTAAAAAGCGAGCGCAAAAAATGGCCAAACAACCAGTATGAGAGTCTAAAAGAGATCTACTACATCAACGACAAGATAAAGAGTGTTTGCACCTATAAAAACGAAAAAACAAACTGCGAAGTGATCTCGCTTGAAACAAATAAAAAGCTAAAGCTAAAACAAATTTTTAAAGATATAAACGACAGCCACCTAAAAGCGATCCTTGCAAACGCTGGCGTGAGCGATAACTTCGTTCTTTCGCCACTTGGGATTACATTTTTAAACGAGGAGCAAATCAACGTGCCACTTGAGGAGCTTAGACCTTACTTTAGCGATGAAGTCGGGCTGTAATGGCTAAAATTTGCGGTATCGACGAGGCTGGGCGTGGGGCGCTGGCTGGGCCACTAAGCGTGGCTGCTTGCGTGCTAAATAGCGAAATTTCTGGCCTAAACGACTCCAAAAAACTAACCGCAAAAAGGCGCGAAGAGCTCTTTAAAGAGATCACAAAGAGCTCAAATTTTCTCATCGCTTACTTCTCAAACTCCCAGATAGACGAGCTTGGGCTAAGTGAGTGCCTAAGGCGTGCGCTCAAACTTTTTAAGGCGCATTTTGAGAGCTTTGAGATCATTTACGATGGAAATTTAGACTACGGCGTTGGCATCACAACGATGATAAAGGCCGACGGCAAGGTCGCTGTGGTAAGCGCTGCTAGCATCCTAGCAAAAGTAAGCCGTGACCGCTTGATGAGCGGCTGGGATAAATTTTACCCAGCATACGGCTTTGCAGGGCACAAAGGATATGGCACAAAGTCGCACCTAGATGCCATAGCTAAATTTGGCTACTCTGACCTTCATAGAAAAAGCTTTGTCATAAAGCCAAAACTCACGCAGGGCTCGCTATTTTAGCTGCATATTTCATTATCTTTGCTTGCAAGAGTCTTTTAACTCTTGCAAGTTTTTTTCAAGGCAAGTTTAGATTATTTTTTAGATGCAGGACCATCTTTGGCAAAAGCTTGCAAGTATCTAAGAATTCTTGCTTTTTCCTCATCGTTTATTTTTGCAAAAGATTGCATAGCCGAAAGATATGCTTCCCACTCGTGCATTGAGTGTTCTTTTGGCTTATGTGCAGCATGGCATGAACTGCATGTATCATAGTAAAAAAGGTCTACTTCGTCCCAAGCTTCGACTTTATTATCACTAAGCTCACTAGTTTTTACCCAAAATTTCATCTTAGGCTTTGCTGTATCATCTTTTAAACTAAGTAATGTCAAAAGTGGCTCTTTTTTATAAGCTAGAACCTTAGGGTTATTTGCAGCAACTTCTCCACTAACCTCGACAAGGCTTAAATCGCCTTTCTTCTCCAAAACTTTAACTTTCGAACCTTCATAAATTTCACCAACTATCTGATTGTTTGTTGTATCAAAAAGATCAGTTTTTATATCAGATACGAAAGCATCTTTTGCGAATATAAAATTCGCCAAAATTGCCATAATTATAACTATTCGCATATTTTAAGCCTCAATAATTTTAGGTGGTTTTATGCCTTTGTACTCTCCGGCATCACTTTTTCTAATACCTACCAAGCATGTATCTACACTAGTAGCTTGTGCCATACTAGATGTTGGAATGCTACTTGTTAATATATTTGCATTACCAGCTTGGCAAACTCCATTCTCATCAAGATCTACCCAGGCACCTTCTTGTAAAGCAACTACTCCACGCATTATATTTTTAGTTACAACAGCTCCTGCTAGGATTTTACCCCTTGAGTTAAAGACTTCGACTGTATCACCATCTTTTATACCAAGAATTGCTGCATCTTCATCATTTATAGTTATAGGTTCACGATTACCAACTTTATAAATCTTGCGGATAAAATTACTATTGTCTGCTTGCGAGTGGATCCTATAAAGTGGGTGTGGACTTAAAAAGTGGAATGGAAATTTAGCAGTTAATTTTTTGTTACCTAACCATTCTGCTGGCTCAATCCATACTGGGTGACCTTTAAAATCATCAAGTTTATAATCAGCAAATTTTTGGCAGAAAATTTGGATCTTTCCACTTTTTGTAGCTAATCTATTCTTAACTGGATCTGCTCTAAAATCAGCATGACGAGTAAAATTCTTCGCCTCTTCACTAGGCTCAAACTTCATAAATCCTTTCTCCCAGAATTCGTCAAAACTCATATGATCCGGGCAATCACTTCTTTCATAAAGTTTTTTAATATGCTCAAATTTATCCTTACCACTGCTAAATTTCCTAAATGCCTTATCTGAAACCATTTTAGCCATATCCGCAAAGATATCATAGTCACATTTTGACTCATAAAGTGGCTCTATAACCTTCTTCATCGCATACAGATAATCTTGCGAAAATGATCCTCCATAAGTGATGTCATCACGCTCTAGCTGGGTTGCAGCAGGTAGTACAATGTCAGCATATTTTGATGTAGGAGTCCACCAAGGATCTTGTGATATAACAGTATCAAGAGTCCTTAAAGCTTTAATCATCTCATTTGCATTAGGATGATGCCCTAATACATTTGCACCAGTTGCATAAAGAACCTTTATTTTAGGGTATTTAATCTTTTCGCCTTTAAATTTAATCTCTTTACCTGGATTTAGAATTGCTTCACTTATTCTTGAGGCAGGGATCACTTCTTCAACCTCATTTTTACCTTGAGGTAAGCCGGCAGGAAGCTTAACGTCGCAAGCGGCTTGACCATTACCAGAATAGTGCATAGAAAGACCAAGACCACCGCCTACAAGACCAATTTGTCCGATCATAGAAGCAAGCACAATAAGTGCCCATTGAGCTTGTTCTCCATGGTGAGCGCGCTGAATAGACCAACTGCCAGCGATGAAACTACGATTAGATACAAGCGTATCAGCAAGAGATTTTATAGCCTCCTCATCAACGCCAGTTATTTTAGAAGCCCAGTTTGGAGTTTTTTCTATCTTGTCCATAGTTTTGCCTAGCAAATAAGGAACAAATTTGTCAAAGCCATCTGTATATTTTGCAATAAATTCTTTATCGTATTTCTTTGATGTGTATAGATAATGCATCATACCAAGCATCAATGCAACATCAGTATTTGGGCGAATTTTTATCCATTGTGCATTAAATTTTTTAGCAATAGGGGTGTATTGTGGTTCGATAGTTATAAATTTAATACCAGCCTTTACGTACTCATCATAAATTTCATTGTTTGCACGGTTTGCAACTTTATAATCTACTTGATTGCATTTAAAAATATCTGCACCCCAGAGTACATAAACTTTTGTATTTTCCAAAATAGTCTTATGTGAACTTTGAAGTGAATAAACTTCTAAATCACCTATAATATCGCCATTTACACGACTTGCTGCACCAGTAGAATAATCACCATCAGTGATAACAGATCCGCCAAAAACTGTATTAAAAAATCTACCTGGCAATGAAACGCAGTTATGAAGTAGTCCTGGGTGGCTCCAGCCATCATAAGCGGCGTTAAAAATTTCATTAGGCTTTACACTTTTTAGTTTATTGACTATCAGTTCATATGCCTTGTCCCAACTCACGCGAACAAATTCTTCTTTACCTCGAAGCTCTCTTTTGTCTTTACCTTCCAAATAGCTCTTTCTAACACAAGGAAATTTTATGCGAGTATCGCTATAAACACGCTCTATCCAAGCATCATTTAGTGGGTATTTTGGATCTTTATCAGACTCTTGTGGGTGAATTTTGATGATCTTGCCAGACTCATCTAAATCTGCATAAAACGCACCAAATCCGCTTGCATTTGGAACGCTTTTAGCTACTTTTTCTTCTGCAAATACTGGAGTTGAGCCAAAGGCTGCAGCAGCTATTGCACTTGATTTTAAAAAATCTCGTCTTGAAATTTTCAATTTTACTCCCTTTCAAAAGAATTTACTGTAATTTTACATTGCAATTTCATAAAAAGATCATTATTAATATTATATTTTACTTAAACTATATAAAATCAGATCATGAGAAATATATTAGAAAAACTAAATATAGCTGTGATATTAAAAGATAAAAAAACTGAAAAATTAGTTATTGATAAACGCAAGTATTTTAACAACATATATATTTGGAATACAGAAAATTTCGTAAGCTCATTTTGTAATTGCTGTATGAGAATAGATGCAATAATACTTGATTTAGATACATTTTATGAAAGTAGTGAGCTTATAGAGTTTGAAAAAATACTCGCACTATCAGAGCACCAGCATTTTATTTTTTTAGCCAAAAATCGTAGAATTTATTTAAAAATGCTCTCAAATTTTAATGGCGGGGATTCGATTATTTTATTTAAACCCATAAAACTTGCTGCCATCTTAGACAACTTAAAAATATTAGTCCCTATGCCTGAAATAAATTTAGTAAAAATTACTAAATCATTAAGTGTAGATATACAAAATGAGACAATCTATTTAAATAATGAAGCCATTTTTTTACCAAAAAAATTACATAAGTTGGCTTTGCTTCTTAGTTCTAATTTAGAACAATTAATACCTTTTGAGGAGATTGACGACATTGTCTTTGACGGGGGAGCGGAATCAAATGCTGTAATATCAAATCTAGTAGGTACTCTAAAAAATAGATTAACACTAAACATCAAAAATATTCGTTCACGTGGATATGTCTTGTATAAAGATACTTAAAAACTATGACTAAATTCAAATTGTTTTAAAACATAATTTTAGCCACATTACATGGCTAAAAAGTGAGGGTTTAGAAATTTGCAAGGGCAAATTTCTAAGTAAATTTAGATTTTTAAAAGCTCGGCTTCTTTCTCTTTTACGAGAGTGTCGATCTTTGCGGTGTAGGCGTCAGTTATCTTTTGAACCTCATCTTGACCCTTTTTGCTCTCGTCTTCTGTTATAGCTTTGTCTTTTTCAAGCTTTTTGACCTCGTCGTTTGCATCTTTTCTTACGTTTCTGATGCTAACTTTTGCCTTTTCGCCCATAGCTTTTGCGTGTTTTGCATTTTCTTGGCGTTGCTCGACTGTCATCGGTGGGAAAAATAGCTTAACGCTCTCGCCGTCGCTGTTTGGATTGACGCCGATGTTTGCAGCTTGGATGGCTGATGAGATCGCTTTTATCATGCTCTTTTCCCAAGGAGTGATAGCGATAGTAGAAGCGTCGCTTGTAAGCACGGTGGCTACTTGATTAAGCGGAGTTGGCGAGCCGTAATAATCAACCATAACGTTATCTAAGATGTTGATATTTACTTTGCCAGTTCTTAGCGTTGTAAAATCGCGCTTTAAAGAAGCGATCGCCTTTTCGCAACCCTCTTTTTGGGTATCGTAAATTTTATTTAGCATTGGTGTCCTTTATTAGAAGTTTTGTGCTTCTGTGATGATCTACTTTTAGCGACATTAACACTTTGCGTTTATCAAGCGGTGGGTTAAATTTACACTCAAAAACGCCATTTGTCATAGGTACTTTTCTAAAGCCGTCAAAGCCAGTCATGAAAAAACTGCCCTCACTTGCGTTTGTGTCGGTCTTGATGATGAGTTTGTCGATCGCATTGTTTTGCGGATAGCCCTCTGGAAATATCCACTGGGCATTTAAAAATTTGCTATTAAAAGTTAGTGCTATCTTTGTGCCATTCATCACTGGCGTTCTGTAAAGATCGAAAACATCGCTTTTATCTGAAACTGCGCCTGAGTTTTGATTTAAAAGTGCTAAAAAGCCAAATTCTTTTGCCAAAGAGACAACCCTACTATCGATCTCGCCGTAAGGGACTGCGAAGTATTTTGGCTTATAGCCCATGTGCTTTTCAAAGGTCTCAACGCCCTTTTGAAAGTCCTCTCTTAAGGCCTCATCACTAAGTTTAGTCATCCTTGGATGAGCGTATGAGTGGTAGCCGATCTCGCCGTAAGCTTCTAGCTCTTTGATCTGATCAAAGTCTAGATAATCACCATATTTGTTCGCGCTTGCCTCTACATAAACCATCAAAGCAAATGGGTAGTTATACTCTTTAAAAAGCTCAAGAGCATTATTGTAAAAGCTTTTGTATCCATCATCAACGGTGATAACGATCCAGTTATCAGGAATCGGCTCGCCAGCATTTACCGCATCGACAAGCCTTGATAGCTTGACAACTTCGTAGCCATTATTTTTGAAATATTCAAACTGAGCTCTTAAATTTTGAATAGAAATATCTGTGCTAACGTGCCTTGGATCGTCAAAGCGGTGATAAACTAGGATGTGAGCGTCTGCCAAAGCAAACGTTAGCGTCAAAAGTGACGCTAAAAACGTTTTTATCATTGTTATTTTGCTGGATTTTGTGGTGCGCTAGGAGCCGCTGGCACGTCGTTTGATTTTGGTATGACTAGAGATTTGCTATCGACGCTATCAACGATAGAGCGTTTTAGATCTTTGTTGTAAAAATATCCAAGTGCAAGTGTGTTTAGGATAAATAAAACGCCTACCACAAAGGTAAATTTAGCTAAAAATCCAGCTGGTCCTTTTGCTCCAAAAAGACTCTCGTTGCTTCCACTGTATGCTCCAAGACCGATAGATGAGCTCTTTTGGAGTAAAACTGCGATCGTGATAACGACAGCTAGAACAAATTGTAAGATTAAAAATATTAAACTCACGAAATTTCCTTTAAATTTTTTAAATAGTTTGCGATTATACAAGAAAAGATTTAAATTTTTAGTTAAAGTTCTTTTTCAAGCTCATAAAGCTCGTATCTTATGCTTTTAAAAAGCTCGGCTCGCTCTAAATTTATAAGCTTAAAGCACTCTTCAAGCACGCGAGCACTCTCCTGAGCACGCTTGAAATTTGCAGTGATGATCTCGTCTAAATTTGATCTTTCTTGCTCGCTTTTTGTGCTGGTTTTAAGGACGTCGTTTTGAGAATTTCTAAATTTTAAAAATTCTTTTTGTGGGATCTTTGCCTTGTGGCGGAGAGATTTTATCTTATAGGCGAGCTTAGCGTCATCAAAGACATATCTTTTTATATCTTCAACGACGCGAAGCCCTTCTTTTAGCCTATTTAAATTCGCATCTATCACTCGGTAGATGCGCTCGTCATTAGTCATTTCTGTTAAAAATGCCTAAAATTTGTAGTAATGATGTAAATAAATTTACAAAATCAAGATACAAAGCAACTGCACCCTCAACTGGTGTCTCGTAGTTGCCACGGATGATATTTTGTGTATCAAAAAGTATGTAAGCACTAAATAAGATCGAAGCGATGCTTGAGATAACTAGTTGAAACATCGTGCTTTTAACGAAAATATTGATGATCGCTGCCACAACGATAACTATCAAAGTTATAAATAGCATCTTGCCCATCGTTGTGAAGTCGCGTTTTGTATTCATCGCAAAGACGCTTAGAGCACCAAATGCAACTGTCGTCAAGCCAAATGCTTGAGCCACGATACTAGCACCACTTGGCATAGCGAGGATCGCTGAAAGTAGCGGAGTTAGCGTAAGACCGCTTACAAATGTAAATGCAAAAAGAAGTATTAAATTTAATCCCTCTTTGCGTTTAGCCGCCATTAGTCCAAAAAGTAGAACAAACTCAAGTATCACAAGTCCCCAAAACAAAAATCTATTTGCCGCAAAAACGCCAGCGATACTAATGCCTACATAAGCGCCAGCAGTAGCTGAAAGTAGTGATGCTGCAAAAAGTTGATAAGTCTGTTTTATAAAAGTGCTTAGTGAGCTTTGAGAATACGCAAGCTCTTCTTGATTTTGCTTAACGTAGTTTCTATCATACAAACTCATTTTTTCTCCTTGAAAATTTTTGGGCTAAATTTAGCCAAACTTTGTTAAACAATGTATAAAAAGTAGTTTAATAAATAATATTAATTTAGGGTTTTTTATTTTCGCTTCGTTTTTTTGATTAAATAAAAGTTGCTATAATCGCGATAAAAATATAAAAATGGAGATAAATTTTATGGATGATTCAATACTTGAAGGTGCAGTAAAATTTATGGAAGATGGTTTTTTAGAGCATGAAGAGCTCTTTAAAAGTCTGCAACACAAACAAGATCCGCACACGCTTTTCATATCATGCGTGGATTCAAGGGTCGTGCCAAATTTGATAACAAACTGCCTACCAGGCGAGCTTTTCATGGTGCGCAATATCGCAAACATCGTGCCACCATATAGAGTGAGCGAAGAGTTTTTGGCGACCACTTCGGCGATCGAGTATGCGCTTGAAGTTTTAAACATCAAAAACATCATCATCTGCGGACACTCTGACTGTGGTGGATGCGCGGCACTTTATGTTGATGAAAAGAAGCTAAAAAATACTCCAAACGTTAGAAACTGGATCAGGCTAATAGAGCCTATCAAGCGAGAAGTGCTTAAATTTACAAGCGATGATCCAGCCAAAATGGCGTGGCTAACCGAGAGGCTAAACGTTATAAATTCGATCGAAAACATAATGACATATCCAAATGTAAAAGAGGAGTATGAAAGTGGTAAGCTTCAAATTTATGGCTGGCACTACATCATAGAAACTGGCGAAATTTTTAGCTACGATTTAAAAGAGGGCACGTTTAAACTTCTAGCGGACAAAAGAGGCGAAAATGCGTAAATTTCTAATCATCATCCTGCTTTCTTTCATAACTCTTTTTGGCGCTGATAACAACGTAACGCAAGAAGACGATATCATCAGCATAACAAATCAAATTCAAACCCTAAACAGCCAGATAAATATCATAAAATCTCAGCAAAAAGACCTAAACGCTTCAAGGGTTGATAACTCAAATTTGATCACTCTTCAAAAGAAAAAGAACGCTCTTTTAGAGAAAATTCCGACCTATGTTATGCAGATCGAAGTCACACAAAGCGATATCAATAAATATAATCTGCAAAAAGAGGCGCTAGAGAAAAAGGTAGCTAGGCTAGAGAAGCAGTCAAACAAGGATGCCTACATTCAAAGTGCTATCGAGCTTGAGAAGATGAAGGTTGATTACGCTTACTACTCAGCGCTTATTAGTCTTGAAGAGATCTTTAAAAAGGGTGCTAAGGCAAATTCTATAAAAGAAGTGATAGATAATGGACTTTTAAATTTACAGACAAATTCTTATGTAAGTATAAAAGATCTAAAAGACTCACTAAATGACACTTCAGGCTCTTACGACAGCGCCTTTTTTGACCTTGAGCTGAAAAAAGAGAGTGAAGAAGAAATTTTAATCTATCTTAAAAATAACGCCGATCTTCTAAGCTCAAGCATGCTCTTGTCTGAGTTAAATTTAGTCGATGCAGTCGAGTATATAAACAAAACAACAGCCATAAATTCAAGCAAATTTAACATCGGCAAGATCGTTGTTATCGTTGCAATATTTTTATTTTTCGTCTCGCTAACTAGAATTTTAGCCAAGCTCACCTATTGGGTGATGTCACTCGTCGCTTCAGGCGAAGGGGTAAAAGAGGTTAAAAATCAGATCGTTGATATCATCAAAAAGCCAATCTCAGCACTTCTTATCATCTATGCGCTAAACATCTGTATCGGCATTGGATTTTATCCAGTGCCAGTGCCTCTAACGGTAGCAAATATCTTTTCTATCATATATATAGTCGCATTTTCATGGCTTGTCCTAACCATACTAAATGGCTACGGCATCGCTATACTCGACAAGATCGCGCAAAAAAGCAAGCGTAAAGAGGTGATAAACCTAGCACTAAAAGTGATCTACGTGATCGTGCTGATCATCACACTTTTACTGATCCTTCAAAAGCTTGGCTTTGATATCTCAGCACTCATCGCCTCACTTGGTATCGGTGGTCTTGCTGTTGCCTTCGCTGCTAAAGACATCATCGCAAACTTCTTTGCATCTGTTATGATGCTCTTTGACAACTCATTTTCACAAGGCGACTGGATAGTTTGTGGCGACATCGAGGGCACGGTCGTTGAGATAGGATTTAGAAAAACAACAGTTAGAAGCTTTGATAATGCCCTTATCTTCGTGCCAAACTCAAAGCTAGCGAGCGATCCTGTTAGAAACTGGACCAGAAGAAAGGTCGGCAGACGCATAAGAATGGTTATTGGCATCGAGTATGGACCAACTACAGAAGAGATCAAAAAATGTGTAAATGACATCAAAAATATGCTGATAAATCACCCTGATATCGCTAAAAGCGAAGATATCGCAGCTAATAAAAGAGGACTAAAATATAGACAAAACATAGTCTCAGTTGATGACTACGCTGGATATAAGTCAAATTTATTTGTCGTGGTTGATGACTTTGCTGATAGCTCGATAAATATCCTAGTTTATTGTTTCGCCAAAACTATCGTTTGGGGAGAGTTTTTAGATGTAAAACAAGATGTAATGCTAAAAATTATGGATATTTTAAAGCAAAATGGTCTAAATTTTGCATTCCCAAGCCAAAGCTTGTATATAGAAAATATCAAAGATAAAATTTAAGGAGAGAAAAATGAGTGATGATTTTGACTACGAAGAGGTAGAAGAAGACTACTCTGAATTTAACGATGAGGATGAGGATAGTAGCGATAGCTATGACTATAACTACGACGAAAATGACTACAACTATGAAGATAGCGATGAGGATGAGGATAGTTACGACTCGTATTAAAATGGTCTAATTAAATTTAATGGATGAAATTAACGGAGAGAATGCTTGATACAGGAATTTATAGAGCAAGATAGCTATAAGGCTATCGATGACATTTACAAAACGATATTAAACGTAGCAATAGTAAGTAACGCCTTTGTCTTGATCGCGCTTTGCAGTTTTTACTTTGACTTAACGATCATTTTTATCTGTTTTTTATTTCTTTCTATTAGCACTGCTTTAAGGATTAGATTTAATATCAAATACAGATTTTTAATCTCTGCCATCTTTCAACTAAATGTCATCACCGCAGTTATCGCTGGCGTTGTTGGCATGGGCTGGAGCTCTAATATATGGATAACACTCCTTGGCGTTATCTTTATAAACTACTTTTTGGCTTTTAATCAAAGACTTCTTACCTACTCTGTCTGCCTTCTTGAGCTATTTGTCCTTTTGTGGCTATATCTTACATATAAGGATAAAGTAGTTGGGATAGACTCCATGGTACAAATAGGCTCAACCTGTATAAGCGTTTTCTTTACTTTTTACTTGGTCTTTAGACTTTCTTTTTTCTCTGATGCGATCACATCTAGTGGCTACAAACAGATCAGCGAAGAGAAAGAGGAGATAGAGAGAATTTCTAAGTATGATTTTTTAACAGGTCTTTTAAATAGACGCTCTATCGAAAGAACGCTTAGATATGAGCTAAAAGAGCTTAGAGAAAAAAGCAGTGACGCAAATTTAGTCGTTATGCTAGGAGATATAGACAACTTCAAAAAAATAAATGACACCTACGGACACGACTGGGGCGACAAGGTCTTAAAAGAGATCGCAAGGGCTTTGCAAGATACTTTTAGAGAAAATGACCACATTTGTAGATGGGGTGGAGAGGAATTTCTAGTTATCTTGCCTGAAGTTAAAACCGAAGACGTAAAAAAGGTTGAAACCAGACTTGGCACAAGGATAGCGCAGGTAAAGTTGCCTGATAAGAGCTCAGTAACCATGACCTTTGGTCTAGTCCTTTGCGCAAATGGCGTTATAACTGATATCGACACAGTCATAAACAAAGCTGATAAAAAGCTATATGAGGGCAAGAAAAATGGCAAAGACCGCATCGAGTATGAGATCATGAAGGCAAATAAGGACAAAGACAATGCCTAAAATTTCACTTTATATCTCACAAAAGATCATCGTCTTTTCACTTCTAGCTGTACATACTTTTTACCTAGTTATGTTCTGCCTCATAGGCGAAGAAATTTTGGCTGTGGCAAACATCCTATCTGTTAGCATATATCTTTTTGCACTAAAGATACTCTTTGATAGCGAAGAGAACAACAAGATCGTGATGCTCATCTTGCAAGTAGAAATTTTACTCCACGCCTCACTTTGCGTCTTTATCCTTGGACTGGGCTGGGGCTTTGAAATTTTATTTTTAACATCGACAATTAGCCTCTTTTTCTTATCAGTTAGCTTTAAAATGTTAAGCAGAATTATCTCTTTGCTAGATATCGCGGCATTTTTACTTTTTTATCTAGTGATAGATCTACCAGCAAAGGACGATCCTTTATACAAAGAGATATTTTTTGTATTTAACCTAACCGCATCTTGTGTGTTTGCTGTCTTAACCTCATTTTTGTTAGAGAGCTCAAATTTATTTATATTCTTAGGCATCTTAGAAGAGAAAGAGTCTGCTAAGGCTGTCTTTAACCACGACCCACTAACTGGGCTTTTAAATCGCGCTTCTATGCAACAAATTTTTAGACAAAAGAATTTATTTGACGGTAATGACTTTGCTATCGTGATGTGCGACATCGATAACTTTAAAAAGATAAATGATACCTACGGACACGGAGCAGGCGATGAAGTGCTAAAGAGCCTTTCTAAAATTTTCAAAAATGCTTTTAGAAATGAAGATAGGGTTGCAAGATTTGGCGGAGAGGAATTTCTAGCTGTTATCTTTGATGTTAAAAAGGCAAAAGCAGTTAGCATCTTAGAGCGTATCAGAGAGACGCTTAATCAAAATGTCGTTGAATTTGAAAACAATAGGATCATAGCGACGATGACATTTGGTGTCGTGGCACATAGTGGCAACACTGAGGTAAATATCGAGCGCATGATCAAGCAAGCTGACGAGCTACTTTACGTTGGTAAGCGAAATGGTAAAAATATCGTTATGAGTGCGGATTATGATCCAAGAGGATAAATTTAGAGGCCTAGGCCTCTAAATTTTAATGTCCATACATTATGTTTGGTAGCCAAAGTGAAATTTGTGGTATATAAGTAACCAAGATAAGACCAAAGAACAAGGTTAGCGTCCATGGCAAGCACGCCATGATGACCTCTTTTAAGTTCATATTTGTAAGACCGCTTGCGACAAATAAATTTAGTCCAACAGGCGGAGTGACCATACCTATCTCCATATTTACAACCAAGATGATACCAAAGTGAATAGGATCAACACCAAGCTGCGTAGCTATCGGAAGCAAAAGTGGCACCATGATCATGATAACGCTTGAAGGCTCCATAAACTGACCCATGATAAAGAGCAAGATATTTACAAATATCAAAAATCCTATCATGCCGATATTTGCGTCAAGTATCATCGAAGCGATCGCTTGCGGGATCTGCTCGCTAGTTAGCAAATATGCAAAAACAACGGCGTTTGCGATGATGAAAAATATCATAGCTGTTGTAAGGGCTGAGTCTAGGCAGATATCCCAAAGGTCTCTTATCTTTATATCTCTATAGATAAAAAGTGAGATAAATAGCGCATAGACCGCACTTGCCGCAGCAGCTTCAGTCGGAGTGAAAATGCCTCCATAAATTCCGCCAATAACCACAACGACGATCAAAAGAGCCCAAAATGCTTTTGCAAATTTCTGCACTCTTACTTTAAATGGCTCAGCCTTAGTCGCTTTAAATCCAAGCTTTTTTGCGCCAACGTAGGTTTGCACAAGCATCATGCCACCAAGCATAAGGCCTGGCACAACGCCTGCCATAAAGAGCTTACCGATACTAACCTCTGCCGTTACGCCATAAACTATCATAACAACTGAAGGCGGGATCAAAATTCCAAGCGAGCCAGCCGTAGTTATGCCACCCACTGCGTACTCTTTTGGATAGCCAGCCTCTTTTATCGCTGCAAACATTATTGAGCCAATAGCCACAACCGTCGCAGGTGAGCTTCCAGAAACTGCTGCAAAGATGATGCAGGCAAATATCGCACTCATAGGCAAGCCACCTGGTAAGTGTCCGACCATAGACTTTGCAAAGTCGATGATACGTCTTGCTGAGCCGCCTTTACTTAGTAAATTTCCAGCCAAAATAAACATCGGTATCGCCATTAGCGAAAATTTATTGATACCATCAAAAATTAGCTGCGGGATCGTAGCGATGTCGATATCTGTAAAAAATATCATCGTTAAAACAGTACTTGTACCTAGCGAAACCGCCACTGGCACGCCTATTAGCATCAGTGCAAAAAGCAGGATAAATAAAAATGCTATTGTCATCTTCTTTCTCCTTAGTCTTTGACTACGCTACCATGAGCTAGCTCGTGCGCTTCGTTGCTTACGACCTTTGCTGCTGGAGTTAGAGCTACTTTGATAGCCTTTTCAGCCGAGCGGTAGCTAGCTGTGACAAAGGCTATTGGAAGCACTAGCATAGGGACCCATTGAGGTATGCCAAGGTCTATTATCATCTGCTCGATCTCGTGCAAAATTTTAAGATAATCAACCGAATAAACCACGATAAATATCAAAAAGACGGTCGTTAAGATGTGCGAAAAGAGCAGGCATGCCTTCGCGAGCGCTGGTGGAAATTTCTCCACCAAGATAGTTACGCTCACGTGGATGCCCTTGTTAAAGCCGTATGCTGCTGCAAAAAACGCCGACCAAATGAATAAGTAGTTTGATAGCTCGCTCGCCCATGACCAGCTTTTGTCAAAAAAGTATCTGGCCACGACGTTAGCAAAGGCTAGTAGCGTTCCACTAGCTAGCCCTAAAACGGCGATAGTCTTATTGAGCGAGACTATCAATATATCAAGAGCGTTAATGAAATTTTTCATTATTTTGTCTCGATTGTTTTTTCTATAAGCTCTTTGCCGATGACGTCGTAAAATTTAGGATAGATAGCCTGCATAGTCTTCTCCCACTCAGCTTTTTGTGCATCATCGATCTTGAAAATTTCTAGCTTTTTAGTCTCTGCTATATATTTTTCAAGCTCGGCTATGACGTGAGCGTCCTCTTTAGCTGTCTCTTCTCTCTCGTAAGCTGTAGCCTCGCTTAGAGCTTGTTTTACATTTGCTTTTAGATCATCTGGTAGTTTGTTCCAAAATTTATCACTCATAACGACTAGATAGCCTAGATATCCGTGGTGAGAGAGTGTGAGCGAGCTTTGAACCTCGTGAAATTTAGAGTTATAGAAATTTGATAGTGGGTTTTCAGTCGCATCAACTACGCCTTGTTGAAGCGCAGAATAAACCTCTGAAAATGGCAGAACTTGTGGGTTGCCACCGATCGCTTTGATCTGCTCTTCAAGCACTTTTGAGCTTTGGATTCTAAATTTTTGTCCTTTTGCATCTTCTGGCACAAGGATCGGTTTTTTGCTTGAGCTAAAGTGCTTAAATCCAGCATCCCAGTAATCAAGCGCCACAAAGCCCTTCTTAGTCACAAGACCTTTTAGCTCCTCACCAACTGCGCCATCTTGAACCTTGTGAAGGTGGTCTGCATCTTTAAAGATGAAAGGTAGGTCAAATAGCTGAAACTGCGGCACGATAGGCGTAAATTTAGAAAAGCTTGGAGCTGCCATTTGAACGTTACCAAGTTTTAACGCGCCAAAAACTCTATCATCATCAAGTAGCTGAGCTGATGGGAAGACTTGAACTTTTATCTTGCCGCCACTTAGCTCCTCAGCACGCTTTGCAAAAAAGTCAGCTGCCTTGCCCTTTGGCGTAGAAGCTGCAACAACGTGAGCAAATTTGATCGTATAGACCTTATCCGCACCAAATGCTAAGCCACTGATGGCACATGTAAAAAGTAAAGCTTGTAAGAATTTCATCTTTCATCCTTTGTAATAGTTTTGATAGGTGCATTATAAATTTCAAAAATAAAAATTTAGAAATTTTGTTTCATAAATTCACATATCTTTATTTTTATATGTGTATTTTTGTAACATTTTTGATCTAAAATGGATAGTTTTTGCTTTGTAAATTTAACGTAAAAATTTATTTATCATTTTTATAGTCCATTTTCGTTACGTTTCTACACATATTTTTATATTATTTTTTACATTTAGAGAAATTTAAATTTACTTTTCTCTCTTTTGCAAAGCCAAATTTGCTCTTTTAGGATATAAATTTTCACTCTTTAACCATAAATTTTTAAAGTAAATTCACTCATCTTTTAAAAATAAAAAAATTAGCTTTTATAAAAACGCCCTATTTTTGGCTTAAATTTTAAAAGATTTTGTTTGTTAATCTTTTGTGGCTATAATGCGAAATAACAAATTTTATTATTAAGGAATTATTATGTTTGAACTAAGAAAACTTCCGTTTGACGCAAACAACAACGCAGTAGTAAGTGCTAAAACCTGTGAATACCACTACGGCAAGCACCACGCAACCTATGTTGCAAATCTAAACAATCTCATAAAAGATACAAAATTTGCTAACGCTTCATTTTACGAGATCCTAAGAAATAGCGAAGGCGGCCTTTACAACAACGTCGCTCAAGTCTATAACCACGACTTTTACTGGGACTGCATCGCTAAAAAAAGCGGGATGTCAAGCGAGTTAAAAGCTGCGATCGAGGCAAATTTCGCAAATTTTAAAGAGGAGTTTTTAAAAGCAGCTACAACGCTTTTTGGTTCAGGCTGGGCGTGGCTTGTATTTGACCCAAGCAGCAAAAAGCTAGAGATCGTACAAACTAGCAACGCAAAAACTCCAGTGAGCGACGGCAAAGTGCCACTTCTAGTCGTTGATGTTTGGGAGCACGCTTACTACATCGACAACTTCAACGCTCGCCCAAAATACCTAGAGACATTTTATGAGAACATAAACTGGGAATTTGTAAGCCAAGCTTACGAGTGGGCGCTAAAAGAGGGTCTTGGCTCAGTTGAGTTTTACACAAAAGAACTACATAAATAATATCTGGCGGGAGCTCCCCGCCTTTAAATTTCTGCTTTTTACTCAAATTTAACTATCAAATTTACCATTTTATAAAGAGAGCGCAAACACTTGTTTTGACAAACGGTCTTTTTATAAATTTAAAATCAGCATGAGCTAGCTCATCTTTAAATTTCTATTTTCTAAATTTTAAAATCATCAATTTTTTCAGCAAAATCACTTTTTGAAAGATAATACGA
>NZ_POYR01000115.1:0-448 GCF_002912425.1 Campylobacter concisus | reverse complement strand
GTCTTTTATCTGCTGCAAATCTCCTATTTCCTCTTGTTCTTTTACCGCATTATGATTGCCGCGGCATCCCATAACGCTGCAAAGCAATATGATTGCAATCAGCAATTGGCAATGGAGAGCTGACAATTTACGCTTGGCTGGGGAAGTATGCTCGGCCATATCTGCAGAATCGGTTGTTTATAAATGCTTTTTGATATACATCGTAAGAATATCAATCGCTATCCGGTTGTTTCCGCCTTCCGGTATGATAAGATCGGCGTATCGCTTGCTGGGTTCTATAAACTGCAGATGCATGGGTTTCAGAATACGGGTGTAACGTTCCATCACAGCCTCGGCCGTACGTCCGCGTTCGATGACGTCGCGCTGAATGACACGGATGAGGCGTTCGTCCGGATCTGCGTCTACAAAAATCTTGAGGTCCATCATGCTGCGCAGCTTTTTGTCGCAT
>NZ_POYR01000114.1:0-449 GCF_002912425.1 Campylobacter concisus | reverse complement strand
TCTCCATACCTTCCATAAAAGCCTCCACCAAGACTTCTTTCGCTTCGGCGAAAGCCTTTGCAACGGCAGGTTGTATCTGCTCTTTCGTATTCACCTTCGTCACCCCGAAGCTGGAACCGCCCAGACTGGGCTTGATGAAACAAGGCAAGCCTATCTTCTCAATCACATCTTCGTCGGAAACAGACTGCCCCTGGCGAAGCAGCAAAGAGTCGGCGATACGCACACCGAACGTTTTCAGATATTGATTGCAGGCAAACTTATCATACGTCAGTGCGGCCGCAAGCACTCCGCAACAGGAATAAGGTATATGAAGCATATCGAAATATCCCTGCAAACGCCCGTCCTCACCCGGAGTTCCGTGAATGGTGATATATGCAAAATCGAATACAACCTTCGCGCCGTTCAGCCGGAAGCTGAAATCATTACGGTCTACCGGAGCTTTCGTACCG